>SKJZ01000049.1 GCA_007121755.1 Halorhodospira sp.
CGCAGCCGCTCGGAGAGCGCGCAAGCTGTCTGAGCGGCGCGCCAGCGCCGCGAGTTTTTGCGCGCGATCCCGATCGGCCGAGAAGCGCAGGGAACCCGAAGGGCGCGTTCGGCGGACACACCGGCGGCATACGGCACGGACCGTTTTTCTAACTTTCCTACGAGACACCTCAAGAAATCGGCCGGGAGCGGGGATCCTTACAGCTCCCCCGCCTCGATACGCTCCAACACCTCTTTAAGAGCGCGCCGATCGAGCGGCTTGGTCAAGTAGTCATCGCAACCGGCCTCGAAGCTCCGCCGCCGGTACTCATCCAGGGCGTGCGCGGAGAGGGCCACCACCGGCGTGCGCCCCTCCCCATTTTCCGCCTCCGCGCGGCGGATCTCCCGGGTGGCCTGATAGCCGTCGACTCCTGGCATCTGCAGATCCATGAGCACCAAGTCGTAGCGGTTCGACAGAACCCGCTCCACTGCGGGCTGCCCCGAATCGACCACCTCCACGCGGCAACCCGCCTGCTCCAGCAGGATACGGACCAGCAAGGCGTTGGTCGGCTCGTCCTCGGCCACCAGGACACTCCGCCCCGCCGCCCCCGGAGCGTCGCCGATCTCCCGCGGCGGTGCGGACGCCGCGGCCGGCGGACCGTCCGGCGGCGCATCGCCTTCGTCGCCGGCAGCGTCCTCCGGGGAAACGGCTCGGGCCAACGCCGCGAAGAGTTCACGGCGCTTGATCGGCTTAACCACCTCCGGGAAGCCGTGGTCGCTACCGCACCCGGAGGAGTCCCGCCGGTCACCGCAACTGAGCACGATCACGGCGGTTCCGCCGCCCGGCTTCGGCTCCATGCACCCACCATCGGCATTGGCGGCCAAACCGCCGTCCACCAATACGGCGTCGTACGGAACCCCCTCCGCCGCCGCAGCCTCGATACGCTCCCGCGCTTCCGCCACCGAGGCGGCCCCGTCGACCGCCGCGACCCCCTCGGGCGTCAGGAAATCCTCGATCGCCAGCCGGTAATCGGGGAAGCCATCCACCACCAGAAGGCGCAACCCCGGGAAGCGCTCCCCAGGAGGCCGCTCGCTCGCCATCAGTGATGCGCAAGCGATGAGCCCCGCCGTGAACCGGAAGGTGGTGCCCTCTCCGACCTCGCTCTCCACCTCGATCTCGCCGCCCATCAACCTCACCAATTGGCGGCAGATAGTCAGACCCAAGCCGGTACCGCCGTAACGCCGGGTAATACCGGCATCGGCCTGCATAAAGGCGTCGAAAACGGCATCCCGGCTCTCCGCCGGGATGCCGATCCCGGTATCCGCGATCCGGAACACGATCTCACCGGCGCCGTCGACGGTGACGCCCACCGTCACGCCGCCGCTCTCGGTGAACTTGACCGCATTGCCGACCAAGTTGGTCAGCACCTGCCGCAGCCGTGCCGGATCACCCTCCACATAGCGGGGCGCCGCCGGATCGAAACGCAACACCAATCCGACGCCCTGCTGCTGGAAACGGGGATACAAGAGGTCGAGCTGGCGCTCCAACAACTCCTCCAGATCGAACGGCTGCCTCTCCAGCGCCATATGGCCGGCCTCGATCTTCGATAGATCGAGCAGGTTGTTAATGACTTCCAGCAGATTGCCGCTCGCCGTCCGGAAGACCTCGAGATACCGGCGCTGATCGGTATCGAGTTCGGTGTCCCCCAGTAGTTCGGCCATGCCGACAATGGCGTTGAGCGGCGTTCGCAGTTCGTGGCTCATGTTGGCCAGGAACTGGCTCTTCACTCTGCTCGCCTGCTCGGCCTCCCGCCGCGCCTCTTCCAACTGCTCCTGAATCCGCTTCTGCCCGGTGATGTCGACCATCTGCCCGTACCAGCTCAATCCGCCATCACCGTCACGCTCCGGCACCGCTTCGATGAAGCACCACCGGCTTTCGCCGCCGCCGAGCGGGCGGACACGCAACTCGTGACGGAACGGGGCGACGTCCAGCTCCGCGCGCCGAATCCTGTCGATCAGGGCCTGGCGGTCGTCGGGGTGCGCGGCATCCAGCGCCACACCGAAATTGGCCATCACCTCTTCCGCCGGTATGCCGGTAAGCCGCTGATACCCCCGGCTGATGAATGGGGCGCGCCACGCACCATCGGGTTCGGTCCGGAAGTGGAAGACCGCGCCGCTCACCCGTGAGGTCATCAACCGGAGCCGGCGCTCGTTAGCCGCCACGGTATCCAACAACCGGCGGTGCTCGGAGACGTCGTTCTGAATGCCGATGAAGTGGGTGACCTCGCCGCCCTCGTTGCGCACCGGGGCCAACATGAAGTGGTTCCAGAAAAACGACCCGTCCTTGCGGTAGTTGCGCAGGAGCGCCTCGGCGGAGCGTCTCTCCTTCACGGCGCGGCGGATTTCGTCCAGCGCCTCCTGGTCCCGGTCGTCGGCCTGCAGAAAGCGAATGTTACGGCCCAGCATCTCGTCCGGCCGGTAGTCCGTGAGCCGGCACAGGGCATCATTGACATAGATCACCGGCATATCGCTGGAGCGGGCATCGGCCACGGCCACTCCCACGGGAATAGCGTCAAGGACTTGGCTGATCCACGGCGCCCGTTTAGTGCCTGCCCGCGGCGATGGAGGAACCACCTCGCCATCGAGAAGGCGGGTTATCGTGAGGACATCCGTTACCCGGTCGCCGTCGCCGGTGACAGGAACGGGGACGAAGCGGGTCTCCGCCAGAATGGAGCCCCCGTTGCGCGCCAACATCCGGAAGCGTCCGCTGACCGTCTCCACTCCGTCCGCGGCACGCTCCAACCCAGTCTCCAGAAGGGAGCGATCCTCGTCGGGGTGGAGCAGGCTGCCCGGCTCCATGTGGAGCGCCTCCTCCGGCGTATACCCGAGGATCCCCCATCCGCCTCCGAAGACACGGCGCACAGCGCCGCCGGAGTCGTGCAAGCAGACCAAATCGTTGACCCGGTCCGCCAGCAGACCGAACAGGACGTCCTCGTCCGGACCGGTCTTATCGGTCCGTCGCTTCCCCGGTTCCGCTGTCATCCGCGTACTCCGCCAGGGCGTCCTCCAGGCGCTGCAAGGCGGCGCCCGCCTGCTCGTATGCCGCCCGGGCGCCGTCCATATCGTCCCCGCGCGCCGCATCGTCCACCCGCTCTATATAGTGGCGCGCCTCCTCCGCCGCGACACCGGCCAGCGCCCCTTTGAGCGGATGGGAGACGGCGTGGACCTCCCGGGGATCACCCTCGGCCACCGCGCGGTGCAGCTCATCGCGGCGGATGCGCAGGGTTTCCCGGAGTTGCCGAAGAATGAGCCGGATCATCTCCCGATCCCCGCCCAACGTTGCGCGGAGGGTGTCGAAATCGACTACGGGCCTCTCTTCCATGGCGGGCCTCACTCGTCCAGCGTGAAGCCGACCTTCAGCGTGACCTGCCAATGGCCGATGCGGCCGTTCTCAATATGCCCCCGGGTCTCCACCACCTCAAACCAGCGCAAATGGTGCAGCGTCTTGGACGCGCGGGCGACCGCCTTCTCGACGGCATCCTCAATGCTATCGGCGGATGACCCGGTAAGTTCCACTACTTTGTAGACGTGATCGGACATCTACGTGCCTTCCTTATTTGTGTGCCGGTTTGCCAGTGTAATACCCCAGGTGCCGGTAGGCTAATCCCGGATCAGCGGCAGCACATCGCGGAATACCGATGTCCCTGCCCGTTGCAGCCATTCAAAAGCGACCATCTCCCTGCTTACCACCGCCGCGCCCGCCCCTCGCAACCGCTCCAGGGCCAACTCACGATCCCGCGGTACGCGGGAACCGACAGCCTCATCCACTACAAATACCTCGCGGCCTGCAGCCAACAACCCCAACGCGCTCTGCAAAACGCAGACATGGGCCTCGGTACCAGTGACGACAAACTGGGGGAAAGCCAGGGCATCGAGCGCGCCCGTCTCACGGGTCCAGCCGAAGTGCATCTTGGCGTGAGTGCGATCCTTGCCGAGCCAACTCGCCAGCCGAGGCACGGTAGGGCCTAGCCGGTCCGGATTCTGTTCAGTGGCGTGAATTGGAACGCCGATCCGGTCGGCCACCCGGCATAGCCAATCGACCGCATCCACCACCTCACCGCCTTGATGGATGCGGGGTAACAACCGCTCTTGGAGATCCACCAACAACAGGGCGGAGCGTTCCGGGTCGATCACCGACGCGCTCATCGCGTAATCATAATCCCGACACCGAAGCGGACCCTAGGCTCCGCCGGACGCCGCTCTGCGTACTCCGGCCAGAGGTAGAGATCATCGGGTTCGACCACCGGGTAGGCGAGCGTCCGCTCCCCCACCCGCCCCTCGCGCACGGCGGTCACGCTCCCAGTCACAGTCAACCGGCGCCCGTCGCCAAAGTCGGCGGTCTCGAGAAAACCGGGATAGTCGACCAGGTACCGGCCGGTGGGAGCCATGGTTACCAGCGGCCCCTGGTGGCGGTCCAATGGGTAGGCGATCATCTCCACCACCGTCTCATCCTCCAGATGCTCGACACCCAGGATGCGGCCACCCCAAATGACCCGGGAATCGACCCAGGCATCCGGCTCGGCCACGACATCCTCAGGGCTGAGATCGATTTCAACCCCATCGGTGTCGTAACGGGGCCCGGTGGCACAGCCGGTCAATACCAAAGCCAGTACAGCGACGACCGCCCAGCGCGGCCACCACCCTAGGAGATCGCGAAGAACCGCCCCCGCCCTCGGCCGGTTTTTTGCGATCCGCCTCTGTTCCGGAATCGATCTACCGTGGCGCATGGTTGACAGTCTCACCAGTAGGGCCGATACGGCCCATGATAGTAGCGGGGATGCCGCGGGGACGAATACCACGGGTCGTACCAAGGGTCGTACCAGGGATCATAGTACCGCGCGGGCTCCGGTAGGTGAGGCCAGAGGTAGTGATGAACCACCTCCACAACCGGATAGCGGTAGAGATAGTCGCCTACCCGCCCCTCCTGCACGCCGTCCAGGAAACCGGTGACAGTCACAGCGCGGCTGGGGGTGTAGATCGCGGGCTCAAGGAAGGCGTCGAACCGGGCCAGAAAACGCCCGTCGGAGCGGTCGGCATTACGGGGCCGGCCTTGGCGTTGCAGGGGCCGCTTGACGATCTCCACCCAGGTGGCGTCGGCCTCGTGGCGGACCGTGACGATGGTGCCGCCCCAGCGAATCTGCTCACCGGCCACCTCTTCCGGCGCGGCAGCCGCCTGAGCGTAGGCCGGCGGATCGGACGGGGCTGACCGGATCTCCCGTGGCACCGCGCTGCACCCGGCCGCTATCAATCCCGCCAGCGCCGTGGCCACCGCCCCTCGAACCCAGACGACTCTCATGCTGAAATCCCCGCAGCCCGCCCCGCTAGTATAGACCCCAGGGGCCGGACGACGGTTCGGGGAGAGCGGGGTGCGCGGCGAAAACCTTTCGGCAAGCCACGCCGGGGCGGCGCTCCCTCGCGGGGACTTTAGCGGAGCCGCGGTCCGCAGCCGGATCAGCCCCGTAGGGCGCGCACAGGGATGTGCGCGCCGGCCGGAGCGCAGGATGCGCGTCCGGCCGGGCCCGGCGGAGGACCGCATAGGCGCAGCGTGTCCCCGCGAGGGAGCGCCGCCCCGGCGTGGCTTGCCGAAAAGTTACGAGTAAGTTTGCAGCCACCGGCTGAACAGGCCGTGGCGCGGCGACGCAAGGAGAGCCAGCAGGAAGAACGCGGTCGCCACCAACACCATGGTGCCGCCGGACGCCACGTCGTAATGGAACGCCAGATAGAGCCCCAACACCCCCGAGGCCGCACCGAACAACGCAGCCAGTAGGATCATCCGCGGCAGATGGTCGGTGATCATGTACGCCGTGGCCCCCGGCGTAATCAACATCGCCACCACCAGGATGATCCCCACCGTCTCCAGGCTGGCGACAATGGTCAACGTCAGCAACAGGATCAAACCGTAGTGGATCACCGTCGTATTGAATCCCAACGCCTGTGCCTGCACCTCATCGAAGGTGTAGGCGAACAGCTCTTTGTAAAAGAAGAGCACGGCGCCGACGGCCACCACCCCGGCGCCAAGGATCAACAACAACGCCCCCTCACCGACGCCGAGAACATTGCCGAAGAGGACGTGGAGAAGATGGGTCGAGGTGGCGATTTGACTGATAATCACGACGCCGAGGGCGAACGCCGCGGTAAACATCAGGCCCATGGCCGCGTCGGGCTTGAGCCGCGTCCGCCGCTCCAGGAAGCCGATACCGACCGAGGTCAACGCGCCCGTGATAAAGGCGCCGATAAAGAATGGCCACCCCACGAGGTAAGCCACCGCCACGCCCGGCAGCACCGCGTGGGAGATCGCATCCCCCAACAACGCCCACCGCTTCAGGATTACGAAACAGGAGAGCACCCCGCAGACCGCGCCCACCACGACGGCCGCCACCAACGCCCGCTGCATAAAGGCGTATTGAAAAGGCTCGGCCACCGCCTCCGGCAAGAGCACCAAAAACGTCTGCACGACCGCCAGGAGGCCATCGACCACCGCCATCACCGCCGGATCACCACCGGTCACGCCTGCGCCTCGCGGAGCTTCTCGTAGATCCGGGGCCGCGTGAAGAAAGGATCGGCGGTACGCAACAGCAACTCATCGGTCAGGACTTCATCGGGCCGGCCGGAGGCAACGACGGTTCGGTTGAAGAGCACCACCCGGTCGGCATGTTCCTGCGCGGCGGCCACGTCGTGGGTAACCAGCACCACGGTCCTGCCTTCCGCACGCAGATCGCGCATTACTTGGAAGATCAATGCCTCGCTGGCGCGGTCGACGCCAACCAACGGCTCATCGAGCAGCAAGAGCCGCGCCTCCTGGGCCAGGACGCGCCCCAGCAGCACCCGCTTCTTCTGCCCTCCTGACAGAGTACCGATGTGGTGCCCCGCCCGGTCGGCCATGGCCACCGAGTCCAGCGCCCGCCGTAACGCCTCGTTGTGCTCGCGCCCCGCCCACCGCCGGGGCATGAATCGGCGCCAGCCTCCGGCGCGGCGCAGGTGGCCGTATCGCGCCGAGAAGACGACTTCGGCGACCGTGGCCGGAAAGTCCCAATCAATGGCCTCGTGCTGGGGCATATACGCCACCACCCCGCTGCGCCGCGCATCCCCGGCATCGGCGCCGACCACCGAAAGGCGGCCGCAACGGGGGCGCATCAATCCCATGAAGAACCTGAGCAAAGTCGATTTGCCGGCCCCGTTGGGCCCGACAACGGCCACCAACTCCCCGGCGGGGATCTCCAGATTGACGTCCCGGACGGCGTCGGGACCACCGCCGTATCCGCCGCAGAGGCCGGACGCCAGCATCGCCAACTCGCCGCCGCCGAAACGATCAACGGGCGTCCTGAGCGGTCTGGAATCGGGCCGCTCAGACGTGAAGCGCTCTGCGCGATAGACTGCCGCCGCCTCGCTCACCGCTCATCCACTCCCAGTTCATTCGCCACCAAGCGGGCATTGAAACGCATCATGGAAATATAGTCGGGGGCCTCTCCCGACGAAGCGCTGACAGAGTCAACGTAGAGGGGGCCGGCCACCCGGGTTCCGGTTTCAGACGCAACCGACCGCACGTAGCGATCTGAAATCGTGCTCTCCCAAAAGAGTGCCGGCGGCTCCCACTCGTTGACGAGATCGATGACCCGCATCAGCTGGCGTGGCGTCCCCTCCTGTTCGGCGTTACTGCCCCAGATGCCGTCGTGTCTGAAATCGTACGCAGCGGCGAAGTAGACGAAGGCTGCTTCGCTCGTCACGAGCAGGCGGCGTTGCGCCGGCACGCGCTCCAACTCGCGGACGACCTCATCGTGGAGGGCGTCGAGGCGCTCCTTGAAGTCGGCGGCCCGGCGGCGGTACCCGGCGGCGCCGCCGGGATCGGCCTCCTCCAGGGCCTCGCGGATGGTGCGGACATACTCGCGCGCCGCGCGGACATCCATCCACAAGTGGGGGTCGGGAGCGCCTTCGAAATCGCCGGCGACGATCGGCCTGGTGGGGTAACCGGAGCGCTCGGCCAGCGCCACTACCGGCACCCCGTCGGCCACAACGGCCCGAACCTGGTGCATCCACTGCTCAAGATTGAAGCCGTTGTAGAAGACCAGGTCGGCGTGTTCCAGCGCCATAAAATTGCGCGGCTTGAGTTCCCATTCGTGAACCTCGGCACCGGCGGGGGTCAGGGTGACGACCTCGGCGCGCTCGCCGGCGACTTGGCGGGTCAAGTCTTCCAGAACGGTGAATGTGGTGACGACCCGGAGGGCTTCCGAGGCCAAAGCCGCGCGTGGCACCGCCACACCGAGGACCATCGCCAGCACCAATGCCGGGACCAGAACCTGCAAACAGGCTGTCCGGCGTATTGCGCTACCGGCTATAGCCGGCCCCGCCCCAGATCCGACCCCAGGCATACCCAGCCCCTTGCTCACTGTCACCTCGCCGCGCATCCGGCCTGGTATCCGCAAACCGCCGCAGTCCGGTCCGGACCGAGGTGCAGTGCCCACTGCATACGGTTCGCCCCTTGGGGACCACCACCAGTGCTGCATCTCGACTGCTCATCTCTATACCTTTTAACAATTCTAACTCTTGTTTGAAGGTATAAAGGTTTTTTCCACTTGCGTCAACAAACCGCAGCCCCACCCATACGGGGATCACCGTACGCCGCCCGACCTTACACGACCCTATGCGCGGGAGCGCGTCCACTCCAGGGCGCCTTGCGCTGCCGCATCGATCCCGGCACCGCCGTCACCCCGCAAAGCGGCCACCATGCGGCCGGCCAACCGCTTACCGAGTTCAACCCCCCACTGGTCGAAGGGATTGATATCCCAGATCACCGACTGGACGAAGACGCGGTGCTCGTGCAGAGCAACCAACTGCCCCAGGGTGTACGGATCGAGGCGGCGAAAGAGGAGCAGCGTGACCGGACGGTTGCCGGGGTAGTAACGGTGCTCCGCGTTGGCCTCCCCCGACGGGGCCGATTGGCCGCACATCAGCGCGGACGCCTGCCCCAGCGCGGAGGCCATGGCCAAATCCCGATGTTCGGGCGGCACATCGTCTTCGTCATACGGCACCAGCATCTCCACCACGGCCCGCCCGGTACCCTGGTGCAGCCACTGGAAGAACGAGTGCTGGGCGTTCGATCCCACCTCGCCCCAGAGCACTCCGCCGGTGGGGTAGTCGACCGGTTCGCCGGATTGGGTCACCGACTTGCCCAGACTCTCCATATCGAGCTGTTGCAGATAAGCCGGCAGGCGGCCGAGACTCGGATGGTACGGCAGGACGGCGTGTCCGGTGGCGCCGAAGTGGCCCGTATGCCAGACCATCAGCAACCCCATCATCACCGGCAAGTTCGCCTTCAGAGGCGCCTCCCGGAAGTGCCGGTCCATCGCGTGCATTCCCGCCAACATCTCCCGGAAACGGTCCATGCCGACGGCCACCGCCAAGGTGAACCCCATGGCCGACGCCAGGGAGTAGCGGCCGCCAACCCAGTCCCAGACATGCAGCCTCCGCCCCTCCGGGATGCCGAAAGCGGCCATGGCCTGCTCGCTCGCCGAAATACCGAGGAAGTGGCGGGCGGCGGACTGTTCATCGCCGGCCTCCGCCACCCACGCCCAGGCCTGACGGGCCTGGGTCAGTGTCTCCAGCGTGGTAAACGACTTCGACGCCACCACAAAGAGCGTCGCCGCCGGATCGAGCCGCTGCAGCAGCGCGGACAGGTCGCGCCCGTCCACCGACGAGGTAAAGTGCACCCGCGGCCCGTCCCGGTGGTACGCGGCCAGGGCCTCGACCGCCATCGCGCTTCCCAGGTCAGAGCCACCGATCCCGATGTTCACCACGTCGGTTATCGGGCGGCCGTCGAAACCGGAGACCTCTCCCCGGTGGAGCGCCTGCACCAGTTCATCCATGCGGTGGAGTTCGGCGTGAACGGCAGGAACGACGTCCTCACCGTCCACTACCAAGGAGGCGTCGGCCGGCAGCCGGAGCGCCGTGTGCAGCGCCGGCCGCCCCTCCGATGCATTCACGCGCTCACCGCGGAAGAGGTCCTCGATGCGCTCGGGCACCTCTCTCAGCCGGGCCAACTCCAGCAGCAAATCGCGCGTCTCGGAGGTGACCGGATGCCGGGAGAGATCGAGCAGCAGATCGTCCAGCGCGATACTAAAGTGCCGGAAGCGCTCCGGATCGGCATCGAACAGCGACGCCACACGCCTGCCGCGCAGGTCGTCCGCATGGGCCGCCAGCGCCCGCCAGACGGTAAGTTCAGTCAAGGGAGCCGCAGCGTTCCGGTTATCCAAGTCGCCTCCAAGCTGTTACCGGGATGCCGAGAAGACCGGCGGAGCCGATTCACTGCACGCTTTCGCCCCTGCCGACGCCGTAGTAAGTGAACCCCAAGGCACTCATCATCGCCGGTGAGTAGACGTTACGGCCGTCGAAGATCACCGGCTGACGGAGCGCATCCTTCACCCGTTCGAAATCCGGGCTGCGGAAGACCTGCCACTCGGTACAGATCACCAGGGCGTCGGCGTCTTCGACCGCGTCGTAGAGCGTCTCGCAGAGGGTCAGCCCCTCCTCGCCGCCGTAGAGCCGCTCGGCCTCGTCCATCGCCTCCGGATCGTACGCCTGTACCGATGCGCCCGCCTCCCACAGCGCCTCCATGAGTACCCGGCTGGGCGCCTCGCGCATGTCATCGGTGTTCGGCTTGAACGCCAGGCCCCATAGCGCAACGGTGCGCCCCGACAGGTCGCCGTCGAAGTAGTCGTGGATCCGGCGGAAGAGCACCTGTTTCTGGCGGGCGTTAACCGACTCGACCGCCTCCAGCAGCTCCGGACGGTGGCCGATCTCCTGCGCTGTCCGCGTTAGGGCCTGAACGTCTTTGGGGAAGCAGGAGCCGCCGTACCCGCAACCGGGGTAGATAAAGTGGTAGCCGATCCGGGGGTCGGAACCGATGCCGACGCGGACCTGCTCGATATCGGCCCCAAGCCGCTCCGAGAGGTTGGCCAGCTCGCTCATAAAGCTGATCTTGGTCGCTAGCATGGCGTTGGCGGCGTACTTGGTCAGCTCCGCCGACCGGATATCCATGGTCAGCAACCGGTCGTGGTTACGATTAAACGGCGCGTAGAGCGCCTTCATCAATTCGGCGGTGCGGGGGTTGTCGGTGCCGACGACGACGCGGTCCGGCTTCATGAAGTCGTCCAGCGCCGCGCCCTCTTTCAGGAACTCGGGATTGGAGACGACATCGAACTCCAGGTTGAGGCCCCGCCCGTCCAACTCTTCCGTCACCGCGGACCGGACCCGGTCGGCGGTACCGACCGGCACCGTGGACTTGTTCACGACCACCCGGTAGTCGTCCATATGGCGGCCAATGCTCCGCGCCACGTTGACCACGTATTGCAGATCGGCGGAACCGTCCTCATCGGGAGGCGTGCCGACCGCGATGAACTGGAAGAGCCCGTGGGCCACCCCTTCCGCCGCATCGGTGGTGAAACGCAGCCGCCCCTCTTCCTGGTTGAAGGCGAGCATCTCGTCGAGGCCCGGCTCGTAGATAGGCACATCGCCGTTGCGCAGGCGTTCCACCCGATCGACGTCGATATCGACGCAAACCACGTCGTTGCCCGCCTCCGCAAAGCACGTACCGGTAACGAGCCCTACGTACCCGCTGCCAAAGATCGTGATTTTCATCGCTTATCGTCAACTCCACTTGGTAGATGGCCGCGTCGCCCACCAGAAACGGCGCGTGACGCCCTCCCGACCCCCCCGAGCCGCCGCGCTCCTAGAACGGTATGTCGTCATCGAAGTCCGCCGGGGCGTCGGGCACTTGGCGGCTCTCCGACTGCTGCTGCGGGGGCGGCTGCTCCGCCGGGCCGCTCCGCGCCGCCGGACCGCCGCCGTCACCACTCCCGCGGCCACCCAACATCTGCATCTCGTTGGCGACAATCTCGGTAGTGTAGCGATCCTGCCCGCTCTGATCCTGCCACTTGCGGGTCTGCAAGCGGCCCTCCACGTAGATCTGGCGTCCCTTGCCCAGATACTCGCCGACGATCTCGGCCAACCGCCCGAAGAAGACCACGCGGTGCCACTCGGTCTTCTCCTGCTGCTCGCCGGTCTGCTTGTCGCGCCAAGTCTCCGACGTCGCCAGTGTCACGTTGGCCACCGCGCTTCCCTGGGCGGTGTACCGCACCTCGGGGTCCCTCCCCAGATTGCCGACCAAGATGACTTTGTTGACACCCCTGCTAGCCATAGCGTCCGACCCTCCTTGTTCGTAATGTCGGAATAATCATTGTTTACATTGCTCCAATACCCGCGCCCCGGGCTCCCTCCCCGACAACGCGGGACCGCTCAATCTAACGTTTTCCTCTCACCGGGGAAAGCCGTCGCCGCACGCTCCGCCGGCGGGGTGACCAGGACGGCGCAAATCAACGCGACCGCCGCCCCGGCAATAAAGACCGAGCTCTCCCCCCAGAAGTGCGCCAGCACGCCCCCCAGCGAACCGCCGAGAAAGGCCCCGGCGAACTGGGATGTGGAGAAGACCCCTAGCGCGGTGGCCCGCGCCGTCTCCGGCGCCTTGCGGGAGACCTGAGCCGGCATCGACGCCTCCATCAAGTTGAACGCCGTGAAAAAGAGCACCAGCAGCAGAAGCCAAGCGGCGCCGCCAGTAAAGGCCAACCCGGCCAAGGCCACCGCCAGCACCGCCATGCCGATGGGCGGCAACCAGTGCTGCCGCTCCCGGCGGGAAGCGATGACCAGAACCGGCGCCATGGCGATCACCGAGACCAGCAGCACCGGCAGATAGACCTGCCAGTGGCTGGCGGCGGGCATGCCGAACTCCGACTGCAACAGCGGCGGCACCGCGACGAAGATCGAGGTGAGGACCGCGTGCAACACCAGCATGCCGAGATCGAGACGCAGCAAATACTTGTTGCGCAGCACCTCGGGCAATCGGGACGGCTGCGCCCCGGGCGTGCGCGGCCCGGCGGGGGCCGGCAGCTTCGGCACCAAGGCCAGGGCGACGCCGCCGAGGACGGCGGTCAACCAGAAGAGGCCGGACAGCCCCAACGGCCCCACCAGCAGCGGTCCGGTCATCAGCGCCAGCAGGAAGGAGCCGCCCACGCCGATGCCGAGCAACGCCATCGCCTTGGAGCGGTGGTGCTCGCTGGTGCTGTCGGCGAGCAGCGCCATGACCGCGGCAGCGATGGCTCCGCACCCCTGGAGGGCGCGGCCAGCAATCACCACCCAGATCGACTCGGCCATGGCCGCCACCACGCTGCCCGCGATAAAGACCAACAGCCCCGCCATAATGACGCGGTGCCGGCCCCACCGGTCCGCCGCCAGCCCCAGGGGAATCTGCAGCAACGCCTGAGTCAATCCGTAGGCACCCACCGCCAGGCCCACCGTGATCGCGGTGGCTCCGGGCATCTCGGCGCCCAGGATCGCAATCACCGGCAACACCAAAAACAGGCCGTACATGCGCACCCCGAAGACGAAACCGAGGGATGCGGCGGCACGAATCTGCTCCGCGGGCATCGGCTCTGTCGCACTCACTCTATTCAACCCCCTGACATAAGAGACGTGGCAAGGTACCGTAAATGGTTTGTCTTCGCTAACGGAAACCGCCACTCCGACCCCCATGGACCACATCCGCATTCGCGGCGCGCGCACGCACAATCTGCGCGGCATCGATATAGAACTGCCGCGCGACCGGCTGGTGGTCATCACCGGCGTCTCGGGGTCGGGGAAATCTTCGCTGGCCTTCGACACCATCTACGCCGAGGGACAGCGCCGCTACGTCGAGTCCCTCTCCGCCTACGCCCGGCAATTCCTCTCCATCATGGAGAAGCCCGACGCCGACCTGATCGAGGGGCTGTCGCCGGCCATCGCCATTGAGCAGAAGGCCGCGTCTCACAACCCGCGCTCCACCGTCGGCACCGTCACCGAGATCCACGACTACCTCCGGCTGCTCTTCGCCCGCGCCGGCACGCCGCAATGCCCGGAACACGGGATCGCGCTGGAAGCGAGCACCGTTTCCCAGATGGTCGACCGGATACTGGAGCAACCCCACGGCGACCGGATGATGCTGTTGGCGCCGCTGACCGACGCCCGCCGCGGCGAACACGCCCAACTGTTGGAGCAACTGCGCGGACAGGGGTTCATCCGCGCCCGCATCGACGGCCGGGTCGTCGAGATCGACCCACCGCCGCCGCTCGACGGCAAGCGGGCGCACACCGTGGAGGCGGTGGTCGACCGCTTCCGTATCCGGCCCGACTTGGCCGGCCGCCTGGCCGACTCCCTGGAGACCGCCTTGACGCTCTCCGGCGGACTGGCGCGCTTGGCGTGGATGGACGCCCCCGAGCGGGAGCCGCTGACCTTCTCCTCCCGCTACGCGTGCCCGGAGTGCGGCTACGCGGTGGCCGAACTGGAACCGCGGATGTTCTCGTTCAACAACCCCCGCGGCGCGTGCCCCGCCTGCGACGGCCTCGGCGTGGAGCACCACTTCTCCCCGGAGCGGGTCGTCACCCGGCCGGAATTGGCGCCCGCCGAAGGGGCCATCCGCGGCTGGGACCGGCGCAACGTTTACTACTTCGAACTGCTCCGGGGGCTGTCGAACCACTACGGCTTCTCCCTCGACACCCCTTGGCGCGGGCTGCCCGAAGAGATCCGGCGCACCATCCTGTACGGCTCCGGCGATGAGGCCATCGTCTTCCACTACCCAGGGCGGAGCGGCGGCACGGTCCGGGAGCACCCCTTCGAAGGAGTCATTCCCAATATGGAGCGGCGGTACCGCGAGGCGGACTCCGTCACCGTGCGCGAGGAGTTGGCGCGCTATATCGCCGAACGCCCCTGCCCCGCTTGCGGCGGCGCGCGGCTGAACGAGTCCGCGCGCCACGTCTTTATCGCCGGGCACAACCTGCCGGAAGTCGCCGCCATGACCGTCACAGAGGCGCGGAATCTCGTCTCCGGCCTGGCGTTGCCGGGCGCCCGCGGTGAGATCGCCCGGCGGATCACCCACGAAGTGGAGCAACGCCTCGGCTTTCTGGTCGATGTGGGGCTGGACTACCTGACCCTGGCTCGCCCCGCCGACACGCTGTCGGGGGGCGAGGCGCAGCGGATCCGGCTGGCCAGCCAGATCGGTGCGGGCCTGGTGGGGGTTCTCTACGTCCTGGACGAGCCCTCCATCGGTCTCCACCCGCGGGACAACGAACGGCTCCTGCAGACGCTGCGCCGGCTGCGCGATATGGGAAACACCGTCATCATGGTCGAGCACGACGAGGGGGCGATCCGCGCCGCCGACCACATCGTCGATCTCGGCCCGGGGGCCGGCGAACACGGGGGAACGGTGGTGGCCGAAGGGACCGCCGAACAGGTCGCCGCCACCCGCGGCTCCATCACCGGCGACTTCCTCGCCGGCCGCCGCGCCATCCCGCTGCCCGGACAGCGGCGTCCCGCCCGGCCTGAAGAGGGCATCCGCATTCGCGGCGCGCGGGGCCACAACCTGCAGCGTATCGACATCGACATCCCGGCCGGCGTATTGGTCTGCGTCACCGGCGTCTCCGGGTCCGGAAAGTCGACCCTGATCAACGACACCTTGTACCACCACGCGGCGCGGGAGCTGAACGGGGCCCATATGGACCCCGCCCCGTTCGACACCATCGAAGGGCTGGAGCGTTTCGAGAAGACGGTCGATATCGACCAGAGCCCGATCGGCCGCACCCCCCGCTCCAACCCCGCGACATACACGGGGCTGTTCACTCCGATACGGGAGCTGTTCGCCGCCACCTCGGAGGCCCGTTCCCGCGGGTACAAGCCGGGCCGCTTCTCGTTCAACGTCAAAGGGGGGCGCTGCGAGGCGTGCCAAGGCGAGGGGGAGTTGCGGGTGGAGATGCACTTTCTGCCCGACCTGTTCGTCCCCTGCGATGTCTGCGGCGGGGCGCGTTACAACCGCGAGACGCTGGAGATCCGCTACCGGGGGAAGAGCATCCACGACGTGCTGAGCATGACCGTCGACGAGGCGCGCGGCTTCTTCGACGCGGTGCCGCAGATCCGTCACAAACTGGAGACGCTGCAGGACGTGGGCCTGGGCTATGTCCACCTCGGCCAGAGCGCCACCACGCTTTCCGGAGGAGAGGCGCAGCGGATCAAACTCGCCCGCGAACTCTCCCGGCGGGAGCACGGCCGGACGCTCTATATCCTCGACGAGCCGACCACCGGCCTGCACTTCCACGACGTGGAGCAGTTGCTGGCGGTCTTGCAGCGGCTGTGCGGCCACGGCAACACGGTCGTCATCATCGAACACCACCTCGATGTCATCAAGACCGCCGATTGGATCATCGATCTCGGCCCCGAGGGCGGCGCCGGCGGGGGGCGGATCGTGGCCGCCGGAACCCCCGAAGCAGTGGCCGCATGCGACGGCTCCCATACCGGACGCCACCTCCGAGACGTGCTGGGCGATGCCTCTTATCCGGTAACCCCGGCGGCGCCTTCGGCCCAGTGAGCCAGGGCCTCCCTGGCCCGGCGCTCCAAACCGGCCGCCTCCATCTCCACGGCGCGCTCAATCGCCTCCCGCAGCGCCCCGGCGCCGTCACCGCCGATCTCGAAGAGGAGTTCGCCGCGCAGACGCAACAGCAACGGCTGCAAGTAGTAATCCCCGGTGGCCACGGTGTCGGCCAAGGCGTACTCCACGACTTCCAGGGCCGCCTCCGGAGAGCCCTGAAAACGGCGGATATCGGCGACCAGCACCATCCCGGTGGAGCGGCGCGCCGGCACGGCCTCCTCAAGCATGCGGAGCGCCTCATCAGCGCTGGCGGCCGCCGCCGGATGCCCGTAAGCGGCCAACGCCCACGCCTCAATGAGCCTCCCGGCCCCGGACCACAAGGCCAGGCCGCTCTTGTCGGCGATCGCCAGCACTTCCCGCGCCCGCGCCCCGGCCGCCCGCGGCTGCCCCTCGAAACAGTGCAGCATGGCCGAGAACGTCCCCACAAACGCCGACGTCATGGGGTGGCTGAAACGCTCCGCCAGCCGCTCCGCCCGCCGGATACTGTTGAACGCCGCCTGGCGCTCGTCTTGGAACCAAAGCGTCCATGCGCTGACAGCGCGGCAGAGGGGGCCCGGATGCTCACCAAAGTAGTCGATCACCTGGTCCGCCGGCGGCCAGCGGAGGACCGCAGCTCGGTCCGCGAGTTCGAGAGAGGCGGTGAACTCACCTTGGAAGAAGCAGCTATTTACATTGGCGTAAAGGGCGCCGAGCATCAGCAGCGGGTCGTCCGATCCGCGCGCGATGGCCAGCATCTCCCGGGCGGCGACATTGGAATCCTGGGGGCGGTGCGCCGAGGCGGCGCTATACCAAACGCCCCATAGCGCCGGATAGCGGTCCCCGTCGTCTCCGACCAACTCCGCCAACTCCAACAACCGCTGTTGCCCGACCAAGAACGCCTCCGAGCCGTACCCCGCCGACGCCGCCACCGCCAGACGCAAGGTCGAGCGCAGCGCCAACTCCGCCACCGGACGATCCACCTCCGGCAACAGGGAGAGGCAATCCAGGCCTGCCTCCAGATGGGCCCGGGCCTCCCGTCCGGCGCCGCTACGCAGCGCCAGGCGAGCCGCTTGCAAACGGAAGTCCATGGCGAGACGGGCGTTCCCGCACCGCGTGAAGTGCTCCGCCAACCGCTCCGGCATCCGCTCCGCCAACGCCGGATAGCGGGCCAATAACGCCCGCCCCGCGGCCTCGTGCAACCCCCGGCGTTCTCCGTGCGGCAATGTGGCGTAGACCGCCTCGTGGATCAGGGCGTGCTCGAACAGGTAACCGCGCTGCGGCCCCTCCGCCCACGGCTGCACC
>SKJZ01000191.1 GCA_007121755.1 Halorhodospira sp.
CGCTCAGACAGCTTGCGCGCTCTCCGCTTCGCGGAGTCCTGATCGTCCTGCGATGCTCGGCGCGTCCGGAGGCCGCCCGGCCGGGAATACACCCCGGCAATACTTTCCCAAAGGTTAGTAAGGCAGGGCGGATAAGCGGTGAACCAGTGAAAGTCGGCGTACCCAAGGAGATCAAACCGGGTGAGGGCCGGGTCGCCTTGACCCCGCACGCCTGTCACACCCTTGTCCATCAGGGGGTGGCGGTGACCGTCCAGTCGGGGGCCGGGGCCGCCAGCGGCTATGCGGATGCCCAGTACGGCGAGGCGGGCGCCTCCGTGGCGGACTCAGCCGCGGCGGTATGGGCGGAGGCCGATCTGGTGGTGAAGGTCAAGGAGCCGCAGCGCGATGAGCTAGGTTCCCTGCGGCCTGGACAACAACTCTTCTGTTTCCTCCACTTGGCCGCCGATCCGGAATTAGCCGAGGCGCTGGTGGCCAGCGGGGCCACTTGCATCGGTTTTGAGACGGTCACCGATCCGGGCGGTGGGGCGCTACCGCTGCTCGCTCCGATGAGCACCATCGCCGGCCGGTTGGCCGGCCAGCTGGCTCCGAACCTGCTCCACCACCAGCAAGGGGGGCGGGGACTGTTGCTGGGCGGCATACCCGGAGCGCCGCGCGGTTCAGCGGTGGTCCTCGGCGCCGGCAGTGCGGGTATGGCTGCGGCCCGGAGCTTGGCCGATACCGGAGCGGCGGTCACCGTTTTCGACCTGGACTGGGGCCGCCTGGAAGAGGCCGCGGCCCTCGGACCGGCGGTCACCGCTCTCTACAGCGGGCCGCGGATCATCGGCGAAGCCGCCGCTGAGGCCGATGTGGTGGTCGGCGCCGTGCTTGTCGCCGGGCGCCGCGCGCCCCTGCTCGTGGACGAGGCGACCGTGGCCGCGATGCCGCCGGGCGCGGTGCTGATCGATATCTCCGTGGACCAGGGCGGGTGCGTAGCCACCACGCGTCCGACCAGTTGGAAGGAACCGACCTACACCGCGCACGGCGTGGTCCATTTCGCTGTCACCAATATGCCCGGCGCGGTGCCGCGCACCGCCTCGCAGGTGCTGGCGGCGCGGTTGACGCCCTACGTGGCGGCGTTGGCCGGCGTCGCGAGTGAATCGGTTCCGGGGCTGGAGGCAGGGTACCAAGTGCGGGACGGTGAGATTGTCCATGCGGCGGTGCGGGAAGCATTGGCGGGGCAATCGTAGACCGGGGTGGCGCTTGCTACGCGCCTCTTTGTCAACGAAAATGGCCTATTAGCCTTTCCAAGCCGCCGCGCCGTGGACGAAAGCGATACCGATAGGGATGCCTCCGTAACCCAGCCCGTTCAGCGCCGGCTCCGCGAAGCCGCGTTGGTCGTCCTGTGCGCTGTTGCGGCGTTCATGCTGTTGGCGTTGGCCACTTACCATCCCAGCGATCCGGGTTGGAGTGGCACCGGGGGCGGCGGCGATATCCGCAACGCGGGCGGCGTGGCTGGCGCCTGGTTCTCCGATCTGGCGCTGTTACTTATCGGTTATTGGGCCTATCTCTTGCCGGTGGTGACCGGTTATGCAGCCTATCTGGCCTATCGCTGGCGTCAGAATGAGGCCGATTTTAACAGCTGGACGTTGGGTGTTCGGGGTGGCGGTTTTTTTATCGCCCTGGTAGCCGGGGGAGCGCTACTGAACCTCCATATGGCCGCGGACGACACTCTGCCGTTGTCCTCCGGCGGTATGGTCGGGCAAGTGGCCGCCGCCGGATTGGAGACGGTCTTCAGCCATACTGGGGCTACGCTGCTGGGGTTGGCCCTCTTTCTCGCCGGCGTGACGCTCTCCACCGGGCTCTCCTGGTTGGCGGTCAGTGAGCGAGTCGGCATCTGGACGCTGGCCGGCGCCGACTGGCTGCGCCGCCATCTGGAGCGGCACTTCAGCGGCTTGTGGGAGCGATTGGAGGCGGTACGGAACCGGCGGGTCCGCGAAGAGGCGCGGACCCGCGATGCTGAGCGGTGGCGCGACCGGGAAGCGCCGCGCATTGAACCGACGGTGGTTGCGCTGCCGGAGGGGGATATGGCGGCGAAGGAGCGCCAGATCGCGCTCTTCCCGGCCGAGGCCGATTTCGTGGCGGACGGCCTCCACACCCTGGACGACCCCGCGCCGGACGCGGCGGAGGCCGCGCCGCAACCGGGAGCGAAGGTCACTCCGTTCCGGCGCCCCGCTGTCGAGTCGCCGCCGCCGGCGAGCTTGCTGGACAGTCCGCCCCACTCCAAGGGGGGGTACTCCCGCGAGGCTCTGGAGGCGATGTCGAAGCAACTGGAGCACAAACTTGCCGACTTCGGTGTCGAAGTCCAGGTGGAGGCGGTGCAGCCCGGGCCGGTGATCACCCGCTTCGAGGTGCTGCCTGCCGCGGGGGTGAAGGTCAGCCAGATCTCCAACCTAGCCAAGGACTTGGCCCGCGCTATGTCGGTGATCTCGGTGCGTGTAGTGGAGGTAATCCCCGGCAAGTCGACGGTGGGCCTGGAGATCCCCAATGAGGAGCGGCAGACCATTGCCCTCTCCGAGATCATCCGCTCCCAGGAGTTCGAGCGGAACACCGCGCCGTTGGCGGTCGCACTGGGTAAGGACATCGGTGGCAACCCGGTCACCGCCGACTTGGCCAAGATGCCCCACCTGCTGGTGGCCGGCACCACCGGCTCG
This sequence comes from Halorhodospira sp., assembly GCA_007121755.1. Classification (GTDB taxonomy): domain Bacteria; phylum Pseudomonadota; class Gammaproteobacteria; order Nitrococcales; family Halorhodospiraceae; genus SKYL01. The sequence continues at coordinate 2,691 of SKJZ01000191.1, forward strand.
GGCAAATCGGTGGGGATCAACGCTATGATCCTCTCGTTGCTCTACCGCAATACGCCCCAGCGGGCGCGGCTGATTATGGTCGACCCGAAGATGCTGGAGCTCTCCATCTACGACGGCATCCCGCATCTCTTGGCCCCCGTGGTCACCGATATGAACGACGCCGCCAACGCCCTGCGCTGGTGCGTCGCCGAGATGGAGCGCCGCTACCGCCTGATGGCGGCGCTTGGCGTGCGCAACGTCAACGGCTTCAATAAGAAGGTGCGGGAGGCGCGGCAGGCGGGCGAGCCGCTGCGCGACCCGCTCTTCGATGCCGGCGACCCGGCCGTGGCGGTGCTCGACGAAGAGATCCCCGAGGCACCGGAGCTGGAGGAACTGCCCTTCATAGTTGTTGTTGTCGACGAGTTGGCCGACATGATGATGATCGTCGGCAAGAAGGTGGAGGAGTTGATTGCCCGGCTGGCCCAGAAGGCGCGGGCCGCCGGGATTCACCTGATCCTTGCCACCCAGCGGCCGTCGGTGGACGTCATCACCGGCCTCATCAAGGCCAACATCCCCACCCGCATCGCCTTCCAGGTCTCCTCCAAGGTCGACTCCCGCACCATCCTCGATCAAATGGGGGCCGAGTCGCTGCTGGGCCACGGCGATATGCTATTTCTCCCGCCGGGCAGCGGCATGCCCCAGCGCGTCCACGGGGCGTTCGTCTCCGACGCCGAGGTCCACCGGGTGGTGGACCACCTCAAGCAGTCGGGTGAGCCGGAGTACGTCGATGAAGTCCTCAAGGACGCATCGGAGACGGCCCCCATTCCCGGTCTGTCGGGTGAAGGCAACGGCAACGGGGGTGGTGGTGAGGGCGATCCCCTCTACGACGAGGCGGTACGGATCGTTACCGAGACGAGGCGGGCATCGATCTCCGGGGTACAGCGGCGACTGAAGATCGGCTACAACCGGGCCGCCCGGTTGGTTGAGGAGATGGAGGCGGCCGGCGTGGTCGGGCCGCTGCAACCCAACGGGGGGCGTGAGGTCATCGCTCCGCCTCCGCCGGGGGACTGAGGAAGGAGGTGCGGGGAAACCGGTGGCGCGTGCGGGTGTTGCCCGACTTTCCACAAAACCTGTGGATAACCTTGTGGATGAAGTGGCGCTACCGTTGGCAGCAACTCGCTGCTGCTGGATTGGGTAATCTTTCGCCGACATGAAACATAGTGTTTATAAACAGCAGGTTGCGCTTTATTAACGGTCCCCCTGAATGAGGGGTTGACGGCACAGGGTTCCTTGTTCTCGCTTCTGGCGCTTGTGCATAGAACATCCTCCGCGGTTCGTCAAGGGACGACTCACCTTAGTGGCCGGACAGCCGTTCGGCCAGTTTCGACGCCCGCCGCGTGGTCTTTCTTAAGGCTGCTTCGAGCGGGCCACGGGCACCGAGGATGGTGATGCGCTCGCGGGCACGGGTCAGCCCGGTGTAAATCAGCTCCCGCGTCAGCAGCGGCGTCTCGTGAGCCGGCAGGAGCAGGGTGACCGCCTCAAACTCCGATCCCTGGCTCTTATGCACTGTCATCGCGTAGGCGGTCTCGTGCTCCGGCAGGGCGGTCGGCAGCAGGGCGCGCAGGCCGTCGCGGCTCGCGAACCAGACCCGCAACCGGCCGTCCGCGCCCCGCAGGCAGACGCCGGTGTCGCCGTTGAACAGGCCCGCCCGGTAGTCGTTGTGCGTGATCAGGACCGGGCGGCCGTGGTACCAGCGGTGGTTGGGATCGAGGCCGTGGCGGCGGGCCAAATGCTCCGTGATCCGGCGGTTCAGGGTTTCGCTGCCGGTAGGACCGATGCGGGTAGCGGTGAGGAGACGGGTACGCTCCAATGCAGCGAGAGTCTCCTCGGGACGGTCTGCCTCGAACAGCGGGTGGTAGGCGTCGGCCAGCTCGCCGGGTAGGGTGTGCAATGCCGCTTCGAATCCACCGGCGGCGGCATCGTCCCATAACCGCACGGTGACATCGGTGTGGCCGTGGTCGGCGATCTCAACGAGCCGCTCCATATCCCCGGCGTTGACCGCCGCCGCCAGGCGCCCGATCGGGCTGTCGGGGCGGAAGCGGTGGCTGGTTCGCAGCGTGACCACGTGATCGGCCAGCAACCGGTTCTCCGGCGCCGCGCCGGGCGGTGGCGCATACCCGGCAAGAAGCGCCCCGGCGGCTTCCCGTTGCGGCCTGGAGAAGGCGTTGACGCCGGCGGGACGGCACAGCTCCGCGAGCACCGATCCGCTCTCGACCGAAGCCAGCTGATAACGGTCGCCGAGAAGGATCAACCGGCCGTGGTCGGGAACCGCTTCGGCGAGCTTCGTCATGAGCGGCAGGTCGACCATGGAGGCTTCGTCGACGATTACCGTATCGGTCGCCAGCGGTCGGTCGCGGTGGTGGTGCGGTTGGATGGAGTGGCGGGTCAATCCCAGCAGGCGGTGCAGGGTGGTGGCCTCCCGTGGCAGGAGAGCGGCGATCCGGTCCGGCAGGCCGCCGCTCTCTCCCATCTCCGCGAGCCCCCGGCGGACCGACTCCATCATCCGTGCGGCGGCCTTGCCGGTCGGCGCGGCGAGTTGGATGACCGGAGGCGGGTGGCCCGCGGCCACGGCGGTCTCCATCAGCAGACGCATCAGGCGGACCACGGTGTAGGTCTTGCCGGTTCCGGGGCCGCCGGAGATTACGGCCAAGCGCCGCCGCAGCGCCACGAACGCGGCTACCGCTTGCCACTGCGGCTCACCCGGGCCGGTCCAAACGGCATCGAAGAGCGGGCCGCCGGGGATCAGCGGCGCGAAGTCGACCGGGGCCGGCTCAACCGCCATCAGTTCCCGCAGCCGCGCCGCCAGACGCCGTTCGTAGTCGTGGTAGCGCTGCAGGTAGAGGGCGTTCCGGTCGTAAATCAGTGGCCGGTTCTCGTCGTCCGGACCACCGACCAGCGGGCTCTCCCGCAACATGGCGGGGAGGCCGTCTCCGCTCCAGAGAGGGCGGTCGCCCGGTAGTGCCGGTGGGGTGTCCAGCGGCAGGCAGGTATGCCCGTCGCCCGCCGCCCGGCTCACCAGGGCCATGGCGGCCGCAACCGGTTCGCCGCTGCCGTGGCGCAGGCACCAGTCGGCCAGGGCCAGATCGAGCGGCCGCAAGCGGTCGTCGGCGACGGCCCGGCGCAGGCGGTCCATGAGTGGAGGGTTCATCGGCGGCGGTGCTCCCCGCGGCGGCGTTTCGGAGGGCGGAAGGCCATCACGTATCTTGCCAAAGGGGAGCGGAAGTATCATCCGCCTATGGAACGGATGAATAGCCCGACCGTGACAATCGGCATCGATGTCGGCACCTCCGGCTGCCGGGCAGTGGCGGTCGCCGCCACCGGTGAGGTCCGCGCCGAGGCCTGCGCCCCGTTTCCCGAGCCGGAGGGGCGGGACGGATGCCGGGAGCAGGACCCGGAGGTGTGGTGGCGGGCGGTAGCGGACTGCATTGGCCGCATCGCGGCCGATTTGGGGGCAGAGCCGGTAACCGCGCTGGCAGTAGACGGGACGTCGGGCACCCTGTTGTTGACCGACGCAGACGGCCGGCCGTGTACCCCGGGCCTACTCTACAATGATCGCCGGGCTGTGGCGGAGGCGCGGCGGATCGCTGCCGTCGCTCCGGTGGAGAGCGGCGCCCACGGCGCCACGTCGGCTCTGGCCAAGCTGCTCTATCTTCAGCCGCGCGCTGGCGACCGAGTTCGCCACGCGCTGCACCAAGCCGATTGGATCGCCGGCCGGCTTACTGGCCGTTGGGGGGTCAGCGACGAGAACAACGCGTTGAAACTCGGCTACGATCCACGCCTCCGCGACTGGCCCGATTGGTTGCCGGGGCTCGGCGTGCCGGTGGCATGGTTGCCGCGGGTGGTGGCGCCGGGACGGACGGTCGGCCGGTTGGCCGCGGAGGTGGCCGCGGCGCTGGGGTTGCCGGCGTCGGTCGAGGTGGTCGCCGGCACCACCGACAGCGTCGCCGGTGTTCTTGCCACCGGCGTCCACGATATCGGTGATGCGGTCACCTCTCTCGGTTCAACCTTGGCGCTAAAGGTGTGGGCCGAGGTACCGGTCTTCGCCCCCGAGCACGGTGTCTACAGCCACCGCCTGGGCGAGCGCTGGCTGGTCGGCGGCGCCTCCAACAGCGGCGGAGCGGTGTTGTTGGAGTACTTCGATCGGCATGAACTGGACCGGCTCACCCCGGCGTTGCGGCCGAACCGCCCCACCGGCCTCGACTACTATCCGCTGGCGGCGCCTGGTGAGCGTTTTCCGGTGGCGGACCCGGAATGGCCGCCGCGGCTTGAGCCACGTCCCGCCGACCGGGTCGACTTTCTCCAGGGGATGTTGGAGGGCATCACCGCCATCGAGCGGGACGGCTACCGCCTGTTGGCGGAGTTGGGTGCCCCGTACCCGCGGCGGGTGGTGACCACCGGCCGCGGCGCGGCCAATGAGCCGTGGCGGCGCATGCGGGAACGGGCGCTGGGGGTGCCGGTGGAGCAGGCCGAGCACTGGGAGGCGGCCTACGGCACGGCGTTGCTCGCCGCCCGCGGCTAAATATTCGGCCGGTCTTTGAAGGCCCTTCCCGTCGCCGGCCGGGAAGGGCCAAGAGGTGGTTACCTGGGCGTCCCTAGCACGCGGTCCAACTCCAGGATGAGGTCGGCGGGCGGCGAGTCGGTGAAGACGCCGTAGTCGGCCGTCTGTCCGTCCATGCCGCGCGGGAAGAGGTAGAGCGCGCCGCCGAGGTGGTGGCGGGGGTCGTATCCCGGCAAGCGGTGGGCGAGGTGGCGGTGCAGCGCGACCAGGTAGAGGAGGTACTGGAGGTCGTAGTGGCCGCCGCGGATGGCGGCGGCCAGGGGGGGCGGGGCGTAGTCGGCGCGGCGTGGACCCAGGTGGTTGGTCTTGTAGTCGATCACGTGGTAGCGCCCGCCGCTCTCCACGACCAAGTCGATGAAGCCGTGGAGCAGTCCGCGCAGGACGCGGGAGCGTTGCTCATCGGGGATCGGGTCGGAGTAACCGGCGGCTTGGAGGCGGTCGACCAGGGCGCCGGCGTTGGCGGCCCCGTGGGCGCCACCATCTCCCGGACGGCCGCGCGTGGCCAGCCCGAGGACGAACTCCAGCTCCGCCTGCCGCCGGGGTTCGGGAACGGCCGCCAGCGGGCCGATCTCCGGCAGCGGGGTGTGGAGGCAGCGGGAGACCAGTTCGGCGGTGGCGGCGACTACGGCCCCCGGCTCGCCGGTGTCGGCCGGGCGAATGCCGTGGTTGCGCAGGGTGGCCGCCACGTGGGCGAGGAGCCGGTCGTCAGCGCCGCTGCCGGGGGGCGGCCACCGGGGGAAGTCGGCCCCTTCAAGGAGTGCGTGGACAGCGGTGCCGAAAGCCGTCCCGCGCGGTAGCCGTTCGATCTCTTCTCCGGCCGTGGCGGTGGCGGAAGAGTTGGGGGAGGTCGCCGAGGGCGCACCGCGGGCGGGATCGCGGCTCTCATCGTCGGCCCCGCTGGTCGGGACGGCGTAGCCGGTGTGGGCTACCAGGCGCGAGTAGCTGAGAACCGACCACGGCGGACGCGGCGCAGGCAGGTCGGTGCGGGCGCCGGCAAGCGGCCGGGCGGGGAAGGAGCAGTAGCGGTGGCTGTTCGTCAGTTCCGGGGGGTCGGTGATCGCGATGGTCGTGCCGGCGCCGGCAGCCAGGGCGTCGAGCCGGTCGCGGACGGCTGCGGCGCTCAGCGGGGCGAACCTCCGGTTGCCCTTATCCCACGCGGTCGGCTCGATGCCGTCGTCGCGGTGGAGCAGGGTGGCGAGGGCGGCGTTGGGAGCGCCGTTGGTCACGCCCCAGGCGATAAAGCACGCTTGTTCCGCGCGGGTTACGGCCACATAGAGCAGGCGCAGTGCTTCCGCGCGGTGCTCGAGCACGGCCCGCCGGCCGGCATCCCCGTCCTCGTCGCCTATATAGTCGAGGCGGGGCGTGCTGTCCCGGTGGAAAATATGGGGTGGATCCAGTGGCTTGCCGCCGGCTCCAAGCCACGGCGTGAACGGGAGGAAGACCACCGGGTACTGCAGCCCCTTCGCCTTGTGGATAGTGGCGATGCGCACCAAATCCTCGTCGCTCTCCAGGCGCAATTGCTCGCTGTCGGCGCTGTCGTCCTTGCGCGGATGGCGCCGGGAGTCGGCCAGCCAGCGCAGGAGGCCGTCCGAGCCGAAGGTTTCGCTGTCCGCCTGTTGCAGTAGTTCGGCCAACTGAAGATAGTTCGCCACTCGCCGTTCACCATCCTCCAGGGCGAGCAGCCGTGGGCCGGCGGCCTGGATGAACGGGCGGAGCGCGGGTAGTATGCCGGCGCTCCGCCACCGTTGGTGGGCCGCCTGAAAGCGGTCTAACTCCCGCTGCCAGCGTACCTCGTCGGTGGCCAGCGCCATCAACGGCGTGAGGCGGAAGCCGAGCAGGGTGGTGGCGAGGGCGGCGCGCACCGCGTCCTCGTCGGCGGGGGCGGCGACGGCGCGGACCACGCGCTCGATCTCTTCCGCCTCGGTGGTCTCGAAGACGCTCTGCTGGTGCAGGCAGACCGCCGGGACACCGTGGCGCGCCAAGCGCCGCTGCATGTCGGCGGCCTGGGCGTTATTGTTGACGAGAACGGCAATGTCGCCTGGGGCCACCGCGCGCCTTCCCCCGCCGGCGGCGATAAATACGGCGTTGCGCCGGGGGTCGAGGAACTCCACGATGCGGGCGGTGGTGGCATCGGCAAGACGGGCCTCGCAGGCCGCTTTTTGCGGCCGTTCCTCGTCGAGCAGCGGCCAGATGGTGAGGGGTGGTACTTCGTCTCTGTCCTCGCCTACGACGAGGCGCCGGTCTCCGCCGGCACGGCCCGGTTCCACCGGCGTGAAGCTGATGCCGTCGACCAGAAACGGATCGCCGCCGCCGGCCCGGAAGAGTTTCTGGACTGCAGTGAGCAAGCCGCCGGTGGAGCGGTGGTTAACGGCCAGGGTATGGCGCTGTCCGGCGTCGCCGGCGGCCTTCAAGTAGGCGAAGACATCGCCGCCCCGGAAGGCGTAGATCGCCTGCTTCGGGTCGCCGACTAGTGTCAATGCTCCGTGGCGTCGGTCGCGGTAGATCCGTTGCAGGATTTCATACTGTGCCGGATCGGTGTCCTGGAACTCGTCGACCAGCGCCCACGGCCAGCGGTTGTGCATTGCGTCGGCGAGCACAGAGGCGCCCGCGCCTTCGGTCACTGCGCGGTGCAGAGTGGCAATCATGTCGTCGAAGGTGAACTGTCGGCGGGCCAGCTTGCGTGTCGCGGCGAGATCCCGGACCTCATTGACAGCGTGGCGCAGCTCCAGGAGGCGGGGCAGGGGGCGGAGCGCCGCCAGGGCGGGGATCAGCGCCGGCTCGGGCGGGGAGGCGGCCCACGCCGCCTTGCCGCGCTTGGTCAATTGGTTGGCGACCGTCTCCGGGGCCAGAGAGTCGACCCACTCGGGGATGCAGGGTGGCTCGTGACAGAGCGTGGCCTCCAGTTCGTCCAGTAGCGCATCCACGCCGCGACTGGCGACGGCCTTGCCGAGTTTGCGGCCGCCATGGAAACCGCCGACCGTCTCGATATCCAGCAATACGTGGCGCAATCGGGCGGCGTGGTCGCGCCACAATCGGCGCGCTTCGAGGATGTGGTGGCGGATACGGTCGTTGTCGGTGCCTTCGATAACGGCGCGGGGGCGCTTCAAGGCGGGTTCGATTGCACGGCGGAGCGCATCCGGTGCGGGCCACAGGGCCGCGAAGCCGTACGCTTCAACCGGCGGAGCGCCGATCACCCGCCGCCGCCAGTAGTCGCGGACCGCCTCGTCAAATGCTTCAGCGTCATCCACCTGCTGGCCGCGGTCAAAAGGGAGTGCGCTGTCGAAGGCGTGTTCCGCGGCGGCGCGCTGGGAGAACCCGTGGATAGTGGTGATGGCGGCCTCATCAATGCAGGTGGCGGCAATCCGCAGCCGGCGGCTGACCTCCTCGCGCGGCTCTCCCTGGCTTACCGCCCGCTCGATGATGGCGGTGATGGTCCTGTGGACCGGATCGTTCGCATCGGCAAGACCGGGGCTGGTGGCGATGCGGGCGGCGGTGGCGAGCCAGCGGCGGATGCGCTCCCGTAATTCCCGGGTGGCGGCGCGGGTGAAGGTCATGACCAGGATGTCGCGGACTGTGGCTCGGCGTTCGACCACGATACGGGTGTAGAGGGCGGCGATGCTGAAGGTCTTGCCGGTGCCCGCGCTGGCCTCAACCAGCTGAATGCCGGTCAAGGGCAGGGTGGTGATCTCGAAGGGGGCGTCCGGTGCGGTCACGGCCGGGCACCCTCCGTCACTGTGGTGTGGAGCGCGCCGCAGATCGCCTCTGCCAATGCGCAGAAACCGAGCGGCGTCTTCGGATCGCTGCCCAGTGTCCCGTCGGCCGCAAGTATGAGGCGGAAGCAGGGGTCGTCGGCGTGGTGATCCCGTCCTGGGCCGGTGTCGGTGAGCTTTTGATTGATGGCGGCGAGGGCTGCGGCAGGTGGCTTCGGGCTCTTCCCTCCGTGCACCTCGTTCAGGTAGCGCCCGGCGAGATCGGGCGCAAAGGGTAGGGGGCGGCGCAGCCCTTCGCCGTAGATCCGGCAAAGCGCGGCCAGTTCGGCTGTGGCGACGTCCCGGTCCACCGCGCCGCTAAGCCGTTGCGGTGGACTGCCCATGCCGTCGATGCCGGCCAGGTGCAGAGCGCCCGTGTGGCCGGCGGCAACGGCGGCCAGATAGTCGACCCATCCACCTAGACGGTGCTTCATGCTCAACCGTCCCGGGCGGATGCGCCGCAGGCCGCCTCGCCACAGATCGTCGATCCGGCCTACCAGCCGGACCGCCACTGCCGGCGTGCCGCTGGTGCCGGGGAAAGCGCCGGGCAGGATCAGGTCGATCTCCAGCGGTGGGGCCGGGGTGTCGGATGCGCGCCACTCCCGCCACACCGCCAGCAAAGCGTTAACTTGCTCGGCCTGGGCGGCGTACGCGGGACAGTCCAGAGGTGGCGGCGGTAGCTCACCCCGCGCCTGCAGCAGTGGCGGTGGGGTGTCGGTCGGAAGCGGTTCATCGTTGCCGCGGGCCTCCTCGAAGAGTTCGTCCCGCAGCGCCCAGGCGGTCAGGCCGTCAAGGACCAGGGGCTCTTCGTCCGGGATCTCCTCCCCGGCTGGGTCGATGCGCAGACGCGCCCGCTCCTGGAAGAAGTGGGCCGGGGGGTTGCGCAGAAAGCGGCGCAGCTCGTTCAGTTCCACCACCACCGGTTCGGCGCTGCCGTCGTCGGGGTCGAAGACGCCGCCGTCGACGAAGGGCGCCGCGGCTTCGCGCGGTCCGTCCAGGGCCGCAGTGGCCGGCTGCCACTCTGCGGCGAAGGTGAAGAGGCGTTCGTCGCGGCGATCCCGGTGGCTGTCATCGGTGGATGAGTCCGCGCCGGCTGGCTGCTCTTCAAAGTACCGGCGGCTGAAGGGCTGCATCGGTTGATACGTAACGAATTTCGCTATGAACGTGTCACGGTCTGAGTGTCTGGAGTAGTAGGCGTGGATAAAGTCGAGCAGTTCGCCCACGACCGGCGACGGCGGCAACTGCTCTCCGCTGCGAACGTCTTGTCCGGTGTAGCTGAGATAGAAGATCTCTCCGGCCGCCAGCAGCGACTGCAGGAAGAGCAGCCGGTCGTCGTCCCGCGTTGACGGGTCGCCCAGGCGGGGGTTGCGGTGAATCAGATTGATCTCGCGGTGGCGCTCCTCGCGGGGAAAGGCGTCGTCGTCCATGCCGAGCAAACAGATCATGCGGAACGGAACCGCGCGTAGCGGTATCAGGCCGCAGAAAGTGACGCCGTCGCCGAGAAAGGGTTGGCGCTCTCCCGGCCCGGACAGCTCGGCGGCCACGGCGTCGCGCACCGCCTCCCAGTGCAGTGTTTCTTGTTCTGCCGGGCCGCCGCCGCGGCCCCCGGTGTGGTCCCGGTTACCGCCGCGGCGCCACGCTTCTCCGACGCACTCCCGCGCCTCTCCCAGCACCGCGATGGCGTCGCGAACCGCGCCCAGGGCTTGTTCCTCGTGGCGGTCCTCCGGGTCGGGAGCGAAGAGGGCAGCCACGGCGCCGTTGAGCCGGTCCTGCCACTCGTCCGGCGTGGCCGGAGTGGTGAAGCGTTCGGCGCTGGCGCGCAGTTCATCGAGCAGCAGCCACAGCTTGCCGACCGCCGAGGCGGCGCTGCCCTCCAGGCCGCTCCACGGCGCCACACCCGCGGACAAGGTCCGGTCGTCGGACTGCGCGGCCCCGAGAAGGAGCCGGTCCAGGCCGAAAAGCCACGTATTCTGGGCGTACTCTCCCGCATCGAGGCGGTGGCGGGTTCCGGCGTCGAGCCCCCAACGGACCCCAGCGGCGACAGTCCACCGCTGCAGGTTGTCGAGATCGGCGTCGTCGAGGCCGAAGCGGCGCATGATGGCGGGGACCGCCGCCAGGGCGAGGATTTCGGAGGCGGTCCAGCGGGAGAGTGGGAGTTCAAAAAGGGTCAGGAACGTTCGCGCGACGGGATGATCGGTCAGCCGCGGACAGTCGGCCACCGCGTACGGAATCCGGCGGGTGCCGCCGCCGCGGGTTCCCGTGTCGTCGTCGGCGCCGAAGACGGCGTGGATCGCCGGAGCGTAGGCGGCGACATCGGGCAGCAGCACTGCGATGTGGCGGGCCTCCAGGGTCGGGTCCCGGCTCATCCGGTCGAGGATTTGGTCGTGCAGGACCTGCACCTCGCGCAGTCGCCCGTGGCAGGCGTGGATCTGGACCGAATAATCGGCGAGTTCCGTTTCATCGCGCGCGTTCGCCGCCGCGTCCATGCGGATGATCCCGGACTGCATTTTATGGAGCAGGGTCGCCTCCCCGGGCGGGTGGTAGGCCATAGCCTCTCCCATATCCGGCTCATGGATGCCCGTCAACTCGTCGCTGTAGAGGAGCCGCAGGAGGTCCCGCGCCGGCCGCCCCAGAGCGGCGAGCAGCGGGTGGCCGGCCGCCAGGTGTTCCTCTTCGGGGAGGTCCGCGGCCCGTGGGTCCCGGTGGATCGTGGCGCGGGTCCGCTGGATGTCGCCCCAGTACTCGGCGCTCGGATTGGGTAACAGAAAGTGGACGTCGGTGTGTCCGGCCAGTGCGTACAGCAGCCGCAAATAGTCCGCCGGAAGTTGTCCGAGGCCGAAGCAGTAGAGCCGTTCCGGCAGGGCGGCCCGGTCGAGTTCCGTGTCCACGCCACCGGGGACACCGGCGCAGGCCGAGATGAATAGTTCTAGTAACTCGTGGCGTTGGGGGCGGCCGATGCGTTCGACCAGCGCTCGCCAGGCCGGCGCCTGCCAGTCCGCCGGTGGCTCGGCATCGTCTTCTCCGCGCTCCCAGGCGGCGAGCATGTCGCCCCGATGGATCAGATAGCCATCGAAGAGATCCGCCAGACGGTTGGCCAATTGCCAACGGTGAAGCTCGGGTGTTGCGCCGGACAGGTAGGCGTCAAGCCGGGGCTGGCGGGCGGCCAGCCCCGGCAGGAGGGCGTAGAGGTGCCACCGCATACGCCGTCGGGTATAGGCGGTGGTATCGGGGGCGCCAGGCATGGCGGCGCGGATAAGCCGCCAGAAGTAGCGGGCCGGCACTGGGAACTCCAGGCCGGCGGCGATCCCTTCGTTGGCGGCAAGCTGCGCCTGAAGCCAACGGGCGACGCCCGGCTCCGGTACGAGAACGGTGTCACCGGCCAGGGGGTGGCCGGCGTGACGGCTCCGGAGGGCTGCCAGGAGTTCGGCGAGGCGGTTCAGGTCGTGGTGGTGATAGAGGTAGAACACGCTGCCTCAGGTATCGTCCCGCCGCATGTCGGGGCCTGCCGGAGGGGCGTTGCCGTTACCACTATCGGGTGGCGAGGCTGTAGCGGCCCCGTGGGCGTCCACCTCTACCTCCGAAGACGGCTTCCGCGCTGCCGCGGTGTCGGGGCGCTTTCCGGTTGCAGAGGCGTGCGCCATGGCATCGGTGTTGCCAAGCAGTTCGCGCATCATGCGTTCGGCTTCAGGGCTCTGCTCGGCCCCGGGGTCGACGGCGGCCGGGGGCGGCGGCGCCGTTTCTACTGCCGGATCGCCGGTGGCCCCCTCGGCCGAGGGGGGCGCTACATCTGCATCTGCTGCCGGTGCGGCGGCCGGGTCGGTCTCAGGCGCCTGTTGAGCGGCCGCGGCGACTTCGGCTTCCGGCGCCTGGTTAGTGGGTGTAAGGACTTCGGCCTCGATGCGGTCCCGATCACTTTCGTAGGTGACGGAGCCGCCGGCGTGGTGGCGGTCGACCCAGCACTCCTCGTGAGACGGCTTCATCCGGGCCATGCAACCCTCGAACTTTTCAGGCATGTCGTAGTGGCACTGGGAGCAGTCCGGCATTTCAACCCGAAGATTGTCGGGCTCCCCGAACGGTACGATGCGGGCCGAGTCGGGGTTGCTGCAAGCGTGATCGTAATCGGTGATGAAGATCCGCCAATTCTCGTTCTTGATCGGTTGGTTGCAGATCAGGCAGCGGCCGGCGGCGCGGTTGAGGATGGTCTCCCGGACCGACGGGTGTTTGGGAGCCCGTTCGGCGAAGCGTTCCCACGCCATGCGGCTGTGGCGCTTCTTGGCCTCCTCTGCGCTCATCGACGTGACGATATGGTCGCGGCTACGCAGCCGCTCCTCGGTCTCTTCGCGCCGTTCACGCCGTCTCCTGGATATGCCGTCGATCCGTTCCACCAAGTTGTGCAAGGTGTCGATACCGCCGCGTACCACGAATACCCGGTGCTCTTCGTTGCGCCGGATCTCGGCTTCGTCGCCGGTGGGAATCCAGACGATAGGCGTGGCGCGGAAGTCTTCGCCGAGCAGCGCCGCGTTGCGTAGGGCGGCAGGCAGCCCTCGCTTGACGCGCTCCTTCGGCAGCATATAGACGGGATGGATGGAGTCGGGGCACTGGATCAGGATGTTGGCCCGGCCGTGGGGCGTCTCCACGTCGAACTCGTAGCTGTTTTTCGAAAAGTTGGACGTCAGCCACTCCTGCAGAGAGACAGGAGTGGCTGACAGGTTCTCCCCCAGGCGCTCTCGTTCGATGCGGCGTCTCTCCCGTTCGCGGCGCTTGAAGTGCTCCTCGATCTCCGGGGTGATGCGGCGAATCGCCAGGATCACTGCCAGCGCGGCCAAGACGCCCAGCGGCAAGGAGACGGTGGAGAGAGTCTCGTGCACGGTGGCCAGGTACCAGACATCGGGCCGTGCGAACATGTGCGGAAAAAGGGAAATGGTGCCCAAGACAAAGGCGAGGTCGATCCACAGCCGTGCTTGCAGCCAGCGTCCGGCGGCGCCGGGGTCGCCGACTCGGCGCGCCCGGTGAGCCGCGATAGAGACCACCGCCCGCGCAAGGAGCAGGATCAGCAGGACGATGATACTCAGAGCTGTCATGGAGGGATCCCTCCTCCTCTTATAGCCGCGGCACGGTGCTTTCTTCCCGTAGTCTATCCTGGAAAACCTTCAGACGCTGTAGCGCCTGGCGCTCCAGCTCCAGGAAACGGAAAGCGACGCAAACCGTGGTCTGGGATTTGGTCTCGTGGTCGGCTTCAACGCGCACCACTTCGACGGGGACGCCGATCTGCTCGCCATCGGCTTCCTTGTCGCCTGATATGGATGGCTGCATGATCCTCAGAGTCGCTTGATCGTAAACCCACATGCTGCGGCTGAATCCGTAAGGCAGGCGCATTAGGGCGCCGCTCAGCGAAATGTCCACCAGCGATCCGCTGCCGTACCCGCTTTGGCCCTTAACCTCGACCAGCACCGTGATGTCCTCGCCGGCCTGGACCTTTACCCGCTCCGATTTCCGCCGCTCGGAGCGGTGGAGAATAGTGCGCACTTTGTCAACCAGGGTGGTCGCGGTGAACGGTTTGACCACATAGGCGTCGACGCCAGCCTCTACCGCCTTTATGAGGGAATCCCGGTCGGCCCGTGTGGTCACCATGATAAACGGAGTATCGGCGGTTTCAGGGTGGTTGCGCACCTCCATCAGGAACTGGTGGCCGGTCAGCCCCGGCATCTCCCAATCGCAGAAGATCCAGCCGATCTCGCCTCTCCGGCTGTGGATCAATTCCAGGGCTTCGGAGCCGTTGGTAGCTTCGATAATGTTCCGGCAGCCGAGGTAGTCACGCAAAAGTGTCGCAATAATGCGGCGGACGGTTCCGGAGTCGTCGATGACCAGTGCTACATCGTTATCGAGCATGTAGGGGACCGCCTTCGTTCTTCTCCGGGAGATCTTAGCACTGGGCGGCCGATCGAAGTACCGGCTGGAATTGTGGAGATAAGGGGACGGTCTGGCGTCCGCGGCCGCTTCCCGTCAGAATGAGCGCCGCCGGCCAGCGGCAACGGCCCGATCGCAGCCATTCGAGGCATCCTGACACGTAGTGCGCCCCAGCAGATACAGTGATTACAGCGGCCAACGCCCCGACTGGCGGATCATCGCCAGCGTGCTGCCGTACCTGGCCGAGTTCCGGGGGCGGGTGATCCTGGCGCTGGTCTTTCTGGCCACGGCCAAGCTCTCCAACGTGGCGGTGCCCATCGCCTTGAAGTTCATCGTCGACCACCTGGAGGCCGGGCGGGCCGGCGAGGCCGTGTTGATCGTACCGTTGGCGCTGGTCCTCGGCTACGGCGTGCTGCGCTTCAGCGCCACCTTCTTCGGCGAGCTGCGGGACGCGGTCTTCGCCCGGGTCGCCGAGCGGGCCATGCGCCGCGCCTCGCTGCGGGTCTTCCGCCACCTTCACGCGCTGGATCTCAACTTCCACCTCTCGCGGCAGACCGGCGGCCTGGCGCGGGATATCGAGCGCGGCACCACCGGGATTCGCTTCCTGCTGCGCTTCATGCTCTTCAACGTGGTGCCGACGGTGTTGGAGATCCTGCTGGTGGCCACCGTCCTCTTCGTCGCCTTCAGCATCGAGTTCGTCTTCACGGTGATGGTGGCGGTGGTGATCTACGTGGTCTTCTCGGTGCGGGTCACCGAGTGGCGGACCCGCTTCGTGCGCCAGACCAACGAGATGGACAGCGAGTCCAACACCCGCGCCGTGGACAGCC
>SKJZ01000019.1 GCA_007121755.1 Halorhodospira sp.
CTTCGAAGACGCCGTAGCTCATCTCACGGCCGCCACCCGCACGAGAAAAGCTCGCAGTGTCGTGGTCGGGGCGGTGGGGCGTGGGAGGTACCGTTCAGGGTGTCGGTCGCCTGGATGGCGACCGTCAAGCCTCCAGGGACGGATTTACGGCGTCCCTGAACGGGGTACCCCGCCACCCCCGGCCTATCGCCTCTCAACCGCTCAAAAAGGGCATTTGCGATCCGATGCCGAGCGGTTATCCTCTTGCAACTTGAGCCTTGCAACTAGAACCTTCTTTTCGGGAGCCACCCATGTCTTTCGCCGACCGTGACGGCCACATCTGGTTCGACGGCAAGATGGTGCCCTGGCGCGATGCGCGGGTTCACTGTCTGACCCATACCCTCCACTACGGCATGGGGGTCTTCGAGGGCGTGCGCGCCTACACTACCCCCCACGGCCCGGCGGTCTTCCGCCTCCACGACCACACCCGGCGGCTCTTTAACTCGGCGAAGATCCTCGGCATGCGCATCCCCTACACGCCGGACGAGATCAATGAGGCCTGCCTGCGCGCCGTGCGGGAAAACGGTCTCTCCAGCGCCTACATCCGGCCGATGGTCTTTTACGGCTCCGAGGGCATGGGGCTGCACGCCGACAATCTGCGCACCCACACGATGGTGGCGGCGTGGGAGTGGGGAGCCTACCTCGGCGACGAGGGCAAGGAGCGGGGCATCCGGGTCAAGACGTCGTCGTTCTCGCGCCACCACGTCAATGTCTCAATGTGCCGCGCCAAGGCGAACGGCAACTATATGAATTCGATGCTGGCGGTGCAGGAGGCGACCCAAGCGGGCTACGACGAGGCCCTGCTGCTGGATGTGGACGGCTTCGTCTGCGAGGGCTCCGGGGAGAACTTCTTTATGATCCGCGACGGCGTCCTCTACTCGCCGTCGCTGGCCGCGGCCCTGGAAGGGATCACCCGCGACACCGTTATCCGGTTGGCCCGCGAGGAGGGGATTGAGGTGCGCGAGCGGCGGATCACCCGTGACGAGGTCTACATCGCCGACGAGGCGTTCTTCACCGGCACCGCCGCCGAAGTGACGCCGATCCGGGAGCTGGACGGCCGCGCGATCGGCGACGGCGGGCGCGGACCGATCACCGCAAAGCTACAGGCGCGGTACTTCGCCGTGGTAGAGGGGCGCGATTCGAAGCACCAGGAGTGGCTCACCCACACATAACCGGTGGGTAGAATAACGGCGCGCTTTTTTATACAATTTTCGCCTATTGCCGCTACCGGTAACCACCCAGGGGAGACGAATGGCGCAGAAAGATACCTTCACATGGCATAATACCGAGCTGACCCCCGAAGAGCGGGCCGCCGCCAAGGGCCAAAGGCCGGCCGTAATCTGGTTGACCGGGCTGTCGGCATCGGGCAAGTCGACCCTCGCCAACGCCCTGGAGCACACCCTTCACGAGCACGGCCACCACACCTTCCTGCTGGACGGCGACAACGTCCGCCACGGCCTCAACAAGGATCTCGACCTGTCGCCGGAAGGGCGCCGGGAGAACATCCGCCGCGTCGGTGAGGTCGCCAAGCTCTTTGCCGAGGCCGGGCTGATCGTCGTGACCGCCTTTATCTCGCCCTACCGCAGCGACAGGCGGATGGTGCGAAGCCTGCTGGCGCCCGGACAGTTCCAGGAGGTCCACGTCGACGCGCCGCTGGAGGTCTGCGAGGCGCGCGACCCCAAGGGCCTGTATGCGCGCGCCCGCGCCGGTGAGATCAAAGGGTTCACCGGCATCGACGCCCCGTACGAGGTGCCGGAGCATCCGGAACTGGTCATCGATACCAGCCGCAACGACGTCGAGGCGTGCATCAAGATCCTGATCGAGCACCTGAAGGAGAAGGGGATCTTGTTGCGGTAGACGGCAAGGGGACAGAGTTGGGCTACCCCTTCCCGCCCGTCAGCGCCGCCGCCGCGGCGCGGATATCGTCTTCGTTGATGCCGAGTTGCTGCAGCTCGCCGCGTATCCGTTTCTCCGCCTGGGCTTTTTCGCGCACCGGGGTCAACAGGAGCACACCCTTGGCTTCGCGGACATCGAAGTAATCAATGTTGGCGAACTTGCGGGCGAGTTCCGGCGGCAGAGTCAGCCGGTTCCAGTCGGTCTTCTTCGCAAGCATGTTCTCCCTCCGGTTCCCGCGCCTCGGAAAAACCGGCCGGTTTTTCCGAGATGCGCGTTTGTAGCATACTAACCCGATGGGTGCCCCGATATGAACGACCGCCTCTCGTCCAAGCCGATCCCGGTCCACGAGCGCCTGATTCTGGCGCTCGACGTCCCCACCGCCGAAGACGCCAAGCGCCTTGTCGAAGAGCTGGGCGACAGCGTCGAGTTCTATAAGATCGGGCTGGAGTTGTTCATGGCCGGGGGCTACTTCGAGCTGATCGACTGGCTGCGCGCACGGGGCAAGAAGGTCTTCGTCGACCTGAAGTTCTTCGATGTGCCCCAGACCGTCGGCTCGGCGGTGCGGCGGCTGAGGGACCGCGGCGCGGCCTTCGCCACGGTCCACGGCAACGACGCCATCCTCGAGGCGGCGGCGCGGGAGAAGGGCGATCTCAAGATCCTGGCGGTGACCGTGCTCACCAGCCTCGACCGGGGCGATCTCGACGACCTGGGTTTCGCCTGCGACGTCGACGCGCTGGTGTTGTCCCGCGCCCGACGCGCTTTGGAGCTAGGGTGCGACGGCGTCGTCTCTTCGGGCCTCGAAGCCCCCAAGCTGCGCGACCGGCTGGGCGAGCGGCTCCTCGTCATAACCCCCGGCATTCGCCCGATCGACAACCGGGAGAGCGACGATCAGAAGCGCACCGTCGGCGTCGCCGAGGCCTTCGCCAACGGCGCCGACTACATCGTCGTCGGCCGCCCCATCCGCAATGCCCCCGATCCACGCGCCGCCGCGGAAGCGGTGCAGGCGGAGATCCATGGTGTTTTCTCAGCGGACGACCGACGGCACACATGAATTGCCGCCGCCCGGCACCACCACTAAACTTGGAGCCCGTCGACACCCTGGGAGAGAGGAATGAACCCTAAGACCGTTTGCATCGTTGGAGGCACCGGCTTCGTCGGCGGCTATATCGCCAACCGTTTGGGCCGCGACGGACACCGGGTCCGCGTGCTCAGCCGGCGCCGGGAGCGCAAGCGGGATGTGCTGGTCGTGCCGAACCTGCAATTGCTGGAGGCCGATGTTCACGATGAGCGCACACTGTTCCAGCACTTTAAGGATTGCGATGCCGTCATCAACCTCGCCGGTATACTCAATGAGCAGACGGGGCGCAAGGGGGAGCAGTTCCGCCGGGTTCACGCCGACCTGCCGCGGAAGATCGTCACCGCCTGCCGCCGCGCCAGCGTAAGACGCTACCTGCACATGAGCGCCCTGGGCGCCGCCGCCGATGCGCCGAGCCTCTACCAGCGGACCAAGGCGGAGGGAGAGCGGGCCGCCCTGGAAGCCAACTCCGACCGGTTAATGGCGACCTCATTCCGGCCGTCGGTGATCTTCGGGCCGGGCGACAGCTTCATCACCCTCTTCGCCACCCTCCTGCGTTTTGCCCCCGGCGTCATGTTCCTGCCGACGCCCGGTGCGCAGTTCCAGCCGGTCTATGTCGGCAATGTGGCCGAGGCCTTCAGCCGCGCCCTGGACGACCCGACCACTGCCGGCAAGGGTTACGAACTGTGCGGCCCGCAACGCTATACCCTGCGGGAGCTGGTGGAGTACATCAGCCGCATCTCCGGCGTCCGGCGCAAGATTGTGGGCCTGCCCGACGGATTGTCCCGCCTGCAGGCGCGCATCCTGGAGTGGGTGCCTGGCAAGCCGTACAGCTACGACAACTACCTGTCGTCCACCGTGCCCAATGTCTGCGGCACGAACGGGCTGGCCGAGTTGGGCATCGAACCGACGCCGCTGGAAACGGTGGCGCCGGGCTATATCGGTCACGGCCACCGCCAAGACCGCTACCAGGAGTTCCGGCGGGAGGCCGGACGCTAGGCTTGAAAAAGCGGCTTGGCACGGCCGGGGGGCGGAACGGGGATTGCCGCCCGGCCGCCCGGCCGTGCCAGACGCCGGCAACCTACCTGGTCGGTGGCGCCGTCCGCGACGAACTTCTGGGCCGCCCGGTCACCGAGCGCGACTGGGTTGTAGTCGGCGCCACGCCCGAAGAGATGATCCGCCGCGGCTTCCGCGTGGTCGGGAAAGACTTTCCGGTCTTTCTCCACCCGGAAACTAGCGAGGAGCACGCCCTCGCGCGCACCGAGCGCAAGACCGGCGCTGGGTACCACGGCTTCGCCGTCCACGCCGCCCCCGACGTCACCCTTGAAGAGGATCTTGCCCGGCGCGACCTGACGATCAACGCCATGGCCCGTGCCCCCGACGGTGCCCTGATCGACCCCTATGGCGGACGGCGGGATCTTGAGGCCCGGGTGCTGCGCCATATCACCGAAGCCTTTGCCGAAGACCCGGTGCGCATCCTCCGCCTCGGCCGCTTCGCCGCCCGGCTGGGGCCCGACGGCTTCACCGTGGCCGACGAGACGCTCGCCCTCTGCCGCCGCATGGTGGAGGCGGGCGAAGCGGACGCCCTCGTCCCGGAGCGGGTCTGGCAGGAGTTGGCGCGGGCGCTGATGGAGGCGGCGCCCCGGCGCTTCTTCGAAGTTCTCCGCGCGTGCGTGGCGCTGGCGCGCGTCCTGCCGGAGGTCGACGCCCTCTTCGGCGTGCCGCAGCGGCCCGAGTTCCACCCCGAGGTCGATACCGGGGAGCACACGCTGCGCGCGGTCGACGCGGCGGCGCAACTGGGCGCCCCCCTGGAGGCGCGTTTCGCCGTGTTGCTCCACGATGTCGGCAAGGCGCTGACCCCGCCCGAAGAGCTCCCCCGGCACGCCGGACACGACGCCCGCGGTGTCGCCCCGGCCGAAGAGGCGTGCCGGCGCTTACGCGTTCCCCGCGATTGCCGCGACCTCGCCGTGTTGGTCACCCGGCACCACTTGACTGTGCAGCGCGCCTTGGAGTTGCGCGCCGGCACCGTTGTCGACCTGCTGGAGGCCATCGACGCCTTCCGCCGCCCTGAACGGCTGGAGCCGTTCCTCGTGGCCTGCGAGGCCGACCACCGTGGCCGCGGTGGTCAGGAAGAGGCGCCGTGGCCCCAGGGCGGCCTTCTCCGCCGCGCCCACGCCGCGGCGGCGGCCGTCACCGCCGCACCGTTCGTCGCCGAAGGGCTGCAAGGCCCCGAGATCGGACGCGCCGTCCGCGAAGCCCGCTGCCGCGCGGTCGCCGGCGCGCTGTCGGCGCTTTGAGGGCGGCAAGCCCGGGGCGAAGGGGCGTCGATGCCGGGCTCGCCGGACGCGCCCTTCGGGTTCCCTGCGCTGCTCGCCCGATCGGGAACGCGCGCAAAAACTCGCGGCGCTGCGCGCCGCTCAGACAGCTTGCGCGCTCTCCGCTACGCGGAGTCCCGCTCGGGCTGCGCTGCTCGGCGCGTCCGGAGGCCGCCCGGCATCGAC
>SKJZ01000248.1 GCA_007121755.1 Halorhodospira sp.
CGATGTCGGCGCCGTGCTCCTCCAGCAGCGCCAGCACCTGATCCGTGGTCTCCTCCACCAGAACACGGGGGTCCGACTGCGCCCCCGCGGGCAAGGCCCACGCCGCCGCGGCGATCAACGCCGTAAACCACCAAGTGTTCCACTTCCAGCACCGCGTCATCACGCTTTTCACCTCAAAAATAAGCCACCTTGCGGAACCGCTTGGCGGGAGGGGATGGGTGCATGGGAGCGTCGGCCGCAAGGATGCGGCCGTCGAGCCTCCATGGATGGATTCACGGCGTCTCCCGTGCACCCATCCCCTCCCGCCAAGCGGTTCCGCAAGGTGACCACTCAGTCCCCCATACCGGTCAGGAACTGCCCGATGATCCGCTCCAGCACGACGGCCGACTGCGTATCGCCGATGCGCCCGCCGGCCGCCAACGGCTCGTCATCCCAGCCCGCCTCGAGCCCAACGTACTGCTCGCCCAGCAGGCCCGCAGTATAGATCGCGGCCGCCGTATCGTTCGGAATCCGGTTGTAACGTTCATCGATCCGCAACACGACCCGCGCCTGGTAGCTCTCAGTATCGAGCTCGATCGTCTCAACACGACCCACGCGGACGCCCGCCATATTCACCGGCGCTTTCTCCCGCAGACCACCCACGTTGTCGAAGTAGGCCGTCACCTGATAGCCAGGCGGCTGACGCAACTCCGTAAGGCCGGCAATCTGCAGGGCCAACACCATCAGCGCGGCCAGCCCGGCGGCCACGAAGACGCCCACCCAAATCTCGATCGTGCGCTGGCTCGCCATACGCTCCGCTCTCCCTCAGTCGAACATCAACGCCGTAAGCAGGAAATCCAACCCCAGAACCACCAACGAGGCGTGCACCACGCCCATCGTCGTCGCGCGGCTGACGCCAAGTGACGTCGGCTCCGCCTCGTACCCCTTGTGCAGCGCGATCCAGCCGGCCACAAAGCCGAATGCCACGCTCTTAATGACGCCGTTCAAGATATCATCACGGACCGTGACGCTGGCCTGCATGTTCGACCAGAACGACCCGGCATCGATCCCGATCATCCCCACGGCCACCAGATAGCCGCCCAACACACCAACCGCGCTGAACACCGCAGCGAGGAGCGGGACAGAGACAAACGAGGCGATGAAGCGAGGGACCAGGATCCGTTTCTCCGGGTCGACCGCCATCATTTCCATACTCGAAAGCTGCTCGGTGGCCTTCATCAACCCCACCTCGGCAGTCAGCGACGAGCCGGCGCGCCCTGCGAAGAGAAGCGCCGTCACCACCGGCCCCAACTCCCGGACAAGGGAGAGCGCCACCAGCGTCCCCACCGATTCAGCGGCGCCGAAATCGACCAGCGTATAGTAGCCCTGAAGGGCGAGCACCATGCCGACGAACAGGGATGAAACCACGATAATCACCATCGAGAGCACGCCGACCGCGTAGACCTGCTCGATGATCAGCCGCGGCCGCCGCAACGCCGCCGGCACGCCCGCCAGAAGACGCGCCATCAACAGCACGGCCCGCCCTACCCCTTGCAAGCCGAAAAGCGTCCGCTGCCCAAGGGCCGCCACAAAATCGGTCACAGCCCCTCCCCGTCAAAGAGATCAGCCTCCAGGCTCCGGGCCGGGTAGTGGAACGGCACCGGACCGTCCGGGGTTGCATCGAGAAACTGACGGACCCACTCCGAGGAGGAGTCCCGCAGATCGTCCGGCGTCCCGTGAGCGATGACCCGCCCATCGGCCAATACGTAGACATAGTCGGCGATGGCCATGGTCTCTTGAACATCGTGGGAGACCACGATAGAGGTCAACCCCAACAAGTCGTTGAGCCGCCGGATCAATGTGACCAGCACCCCCATGGTGATGGGATCCTGGCCGGTGAACGGCTCGTCGTACATCACCAGCACCGGGTCGAGAGTAATCGCCCTGGCCAGTGCCACGCGGCGCGCCATCCCCCCCGAAAGCTCCGACGGCATCAGGCTGCGCGCGCCGCGCAGGCCTACCGCCTGCAACTTCAGGAGCACCAAGTCTCGAACCAGCGGCTCAGGCAGGTCGGTGTGTTCCCGGATCGGGAAAGCGACATTATCGAACACCGACAAGTCAGTGAACAGCGCCCCGCTCTGGAACAGCATCCCCATCCGCCGCCGCAACCGGTAGAGATCCGGGCGGGATAGAGCCGAGATCTCGTGGCCCTCGACCCTTACCGACCCGGCGTGAGGCGGCAACTGCCCGCCGATCAGGCGCAACAGGGTGGTCTTGCCGCTGCCGCTGGGCCCCATAATGGCCGTCACCCGCCCGGCCTGCACATCGATATCGACGCCGTCGAAGATGGCGCGGGATCCTCGCCGGAAGACCAATCCACGGGCCTCGACCAAGGTCTCGTTTGGGGAGGAATCGGCGAGCATGACGCTCCTTCGAATAGCCACCAAACGTCGTACAATACCGCGCATGAATCCAATACGCACCCATACCGGACAAGATGCAGGCCACCGGACGCCGTGCTTCAACGAGGAGCGCCTGTGCGGCCTGGGGCGGGCCGTGCTCGAACTGGAGGCCAAGGCCGTGCAGGCTCTGTGCAACCGGCTTGGCACCGAATTCGCCCGCGCCTGCGCCCATATGCTTGAATGCGCCGGCCGTGTCGTAGTCACCGGCATGGGCAAATCAGGCCACGTCGGCTCCAAGATCGCCGCCACGCTGGCCAGCACCGGAACGCCGGCCTTCTTCGTCCACCCCGGCGAGGCCAGCCACGGCGATCTCGGCATGATAACGGCGCAAGACGTCGTGCTCGCCATCTCCAACTCTGGCGAAACCGGGGAGATCAACGCCATCCTCCCGCTGATAAAACGGCTCGGCGTCCCGCTGATTGCTCTTACCGGCAACCCTGCCTCGACATTGGCCCGAGAGGCGACCGTCCACCTGGATGTCGGCGTTGAAAAGGAGGCGTGCCCCCTCGGCCTCGCGCCCACGGCGAGCACCACCGCGACCTTGGCGATGGGAGACGCACTGGCGGTGGCGCTGCTCGATACCCGGGGCTTTACCGCCGAGGACTTCGCACGCTCCCACCCCGGCGGCAGGTTGGGCCGCCGATTGCTGCTCCACATCCGCGATGTCATGCAGACCGGAGAGCGCGTCCCCCGCGTCCGCCCTGGCACCGCATTGGGCGAGGCGCTGTTGGAGATCAGCCGCAAGGGGCTCGGCATGACCGCAGTAGTCGATGGCGAAGACCGTGTCTTGGGCATTTTTACCGATGGCGACCTTCGGCGGACCCTCGACCGGGGGATCGACGTCCACGGCACGCCTATCGAGGCGCTCATGACCACCGGTTGCCAAACCGCCCCTCCCGATCTGCTGGCGGCGGAAGCCGTGGAGCGAATGGAGCGCCACCGCATCAACGCGCTACTGATCACCGACACGGAAGGGCGGCTGGTGGGCGCTCTGAATATGCACGATTTGCTGCGGGCGGGCGTGGTATGAACGGCACGAATGCAACAGAGGCGTACTTCGCCCCGCCCTCCTCCGGCGTACTTGAACGCGCGTCGTCCATCCGGGCCGCCGTTTTCGATGTCGACGGCGTGCTGACCGACGGTTCGGTATGGGTACCGGCGGAAGGCGAACCCGGTTACACCTTCCATATCCACGACGGCAAGGGGCTGCGCATGCTGCTCGACGCCGGCATCGAGGTGGTCTGGCTGACCGCCCGGGGGTGTGGAGCCGTTCAGCGCCGCAGCGAGGAACTGGGGGTGCGCTATCTGCTCCAGGGCCGAAGCGACAAGGGCGCCGCGATGGAGGCCGTCCACGAACGGCTCGGCCTCACCGCGGCGGAATGCGCCTACACCGGCGACGACTTGATCGATCTGCCCGCCTTCCGCCGGGCCGGACTGGCGGTCGCCGTGGCCGACGCCCACCCCGCGTTGACGGCCCGGGCCCACTGGACCACCCGGCGTCCCGGGGGCCGCGGGGCGGTCCGCGAGGTCTGCGAGTTGATCCTGGCGGCTCAGGGCAAACTCGCCGCTGCCATCCAGGCCCATGAAACGTAAAGGCATTCTCTATCCGGTGGCGGTTGTCGCGGCGGCGGTTGCGCTCGGGCTGCTGCTGACGCGCGAGCCGGCGCCGCCGCCCCGGGAGGACGCGGCGGCGGAGCGCGCGGACTACTTCTTCGAAGGCTTCACCACCACCACGTATCGCGAAGATGGCCAACTCCGCGGCGTCCTCCACGGCGACCGGGCGTACCACTATCCGGACCGGGGCGAGCTTGAGGTGGAGACGCCGATGATGGAGGTCATCTCCGACAGAGGCGATCTCTGGCTGTCCAGCGCCCCGTTCGGACTGGCCAGGGAGGCGGAGGGAACGCTACTGTTAACGGAAGAGGTCGTTATTCAACGGCCCGCCACGGCGGCCCGACCCCGGCTCACGGTAGAGACTCGCGACCTGCTGATGGATACACGAGAAGGGGTGGCCACGTCCGACGCTCCCAGCCGGGCTTACGATCCCGGCGGGATCGTCTCCAGCAGAGGCCTCACTATCCATTTTCATGACGACCGCATTGAACTCCACGACAACGCCCGGGGACGATATGAGGCACCGTGACCCCTGCCGAATCCGCCGATGGGCAGTGGCCGTATTGCTGGCCGCGCCATTGGTTTCTATGGCGGAGAGCACGGAAGAGGACGCGCGCTCCGAGCCTCCGATCGAGATCGAATCGGACCGGGCGGACCTCGATGCCGAGCGGGGGATCAGCATCTATTCCGGCGACGCCGTCCTCTCCCGCGGGCCGTTACGCATCACCGGCGATGTTATGGAGGTCTACACCGATCCGGACGGCGCGCTACAACGCGTCGTGGTGGAAGGCAACCCCGCCACGTACCACGACCACCCGGAAGGGCTGGCGGAGCCGGTCCGGGGAGAGGCGCAGACCATGGAGTACTTCGCCTCCGCCCCCGAACGCGCAGCCCTCCGTGGGGCGGCGCGCCTGTGGCAGGGCCAGGACGAGATCACCGGCGAGACCATCGACATCGACCTGGAGAGACAGCTCGTGGAGGCGCGCGGTGACGAGAGCCGCCGCGCCCGCACGGTCCTCTACCCCGCACGGCGCGAGGATCGATGACGTTGAGCACCCTCGCCGCCAGCAACCTGGTCAAACGGTTTCGCGGCCGCACGGTAGTGGACGGCGCCAACCTGGAGGTGGCCGACGGCGAGATCGTCGGCCTGCTGGGTCCCAATGGCGCCGGCAAGACTACATGCTTCTACATGGTGGTCGGTCTGATTACGGCGGACGCCGGCGCGATTCGCATCGATGCCGACGATATCACCCGTCTGCCGATGCACGGACGGGCCCGCCGCGGTATCGGCTACCTGCCGCAGGAGGCGTCGATCTTCCGCAAGCTCTCCGTGGCGGAGAACATCATGGCCATCCTGGAGCTGCGCAAGGATCTCGACCGGGACGGCCGCAAGAGGCGCATGGGGCAGCTTATGGAAGAGTTCGGCGTCTCCCATCTGGCGGACTCGCCGGGCATCGCCCTCTCCGGCGGCGAACGCCGGCGCGTGGAGATCGCCCGCGCCCTGGCCGCCGACCCCCGCTTCATCCTGCTCGACGAGCCCTTCGCCGGAGTCGACCCCATCTCCGTCGGCGATATCCAGCGCATCATCGAGGGCCTAAAGGCGCGCGGTATCGGTGTACTGATCACCGACCATAATGTGAGGGAGACCTTGGGCATTGTGGAGCGCGCCTATATCTTGAGCGACGGCCGGGTGATCGCCGCGGGAGACGCCGCGACCGTGCTTGCCGACCAGCGCGTGCGTGACGTCTACCTGGGGGAGGACTTCCGACTTTGAATGCATGGAACGGGCCATTCTCTAGGCGAGCCGATTGGGCTACGATGCTCACTGAAACCGCCACCTCCGGGTTACCTCCTACTGGGGGCCGCCGGCACCCCCGGCCGGATACCGTGAAGTACGGACAGAGATCGCCATGAAGCAAACGCTTCAGCTTAAGATCGGGCAACAGCTCACTATGACACCGCAGTTGCAGCAGGCGATACGCCTGCTGCAACTGTCGTCCCTTGAGCTACAGACCGAGATCCAGCAGGCGCTAGAGTCCAACCTGATGCTGGAGGTGGAGGAGGACCACCAGGAAGACGATCCGCTGGCCGCCGACGCGGTGGAGCCGGAAACCGGCGAGGACGAGGGCGGCATCCCAGAAGAGCTGCCGGTGGACTCCAACTGGGATGAAATCTACGATGGCACCACCTCCTTCAGCGACCCCGGCCCGGATGCCCAGGGCCGCGAGTATTACGACAACCGGGCGGCCAGTGTCGATTCGCTGCGGGACCACCTGTGCTGGCAAGCAGAGATGGAGTCCTTTTCCGAGCGGGATCTGGCCATCGCCAAGAGCATCATTGACGCGGTAAGCGACGACGGCTACCTGACCATGCCGCTGGAAGAGATTCAAAGCGCCCTACCCCCGCACTGGAACGTGGCGAGCGCCGAAATGGAGGCGGTATTGCTGCGCGTACAGCGGTTCGACCCGGTGGGGGTGGCCGCCCGCGATCCTCAGGAAGCGCTGCTGATCCAGCTTCACAACCTCCCCCCGGAGACACCGTGGCGGGAAGAGGCGCTGGAAGCCGTCGAAGACCACCTGGAAATGGTTGCCGCCCACCGGTTCACCGACCTGGCGCGCGCCATGGAGTTGGAGCAAGAGGATCTGTGCGCCGTCATTGCCCTGATCCAGACCCTTTCGCCTCACCCCGGTTCCCGTATCGATTCCGGCTCCACCGAGTACATCGTCCCCGACGTGGTCGTCGTGCGCCGCGATGATTGTTGGCAGGTCGAATTGAACAACGAGACCGCCCCGCGCCTGCGCATCAACCCTTACTATGCCGGCCTGATCCGCCGCGCCGATTCCAGCCCCGAGAACACCTGCCTGCGCAGCCACCTCCAGGAGGCGCGATGGCTGCTCAAGAGCCTGCGCAGCCGCAATGAAACACTCATCAAGGTCGCCGGGGCCATCGTGGAGCGCCAGCAGGAGTTCTTCGACCGCGGAGAGGAGGCGATGCGCCCCCTGGTTCTGCGCGAAATCGCCGAATCAGTCGGCATGCATGAATCGACCATTTCGCGGATCACCACTCAGAAGTACATGCACTCCCCGCGGGGCACTTTCGAGTTCAAATACTTTTTCTCAAGCCACGTACAGACCACGGATGGCGGCGAGGCCTCGGCCACCGCCATCCGCGCACGCATCCGCCGGCTCATAGCCGATGAGGATCCGGGCACCCCTCTCAGCGACAGCAGGATTGCGAACCAGCTCCAAGCAGAGGGCATCCGGGTGGCGCGAAGGACCGTAGCCAAGTACCGTGAGTCCATGTCCATCGCATCTTCATCAGAACGCAAGCGACTGGGCTGACGGCAGCACGAACAGGAAACCAACGGATAGATTTAGGAGGCGGCATGAACATCAAGCTCTCTGGCCACCACGTCGACATCACGGACGCGCTGAGAAGCTATCTTCAGGAAAAGCTCGGCAAGATCGAGCGTCATTGGGACAATGTGGTCGATACTGAGGTCATCCTTTCCGTTGAGAAGCTTGAGCATAAGGCGGAGGCCGATATCCGCCTCGGCGGCGGACTCGGACGCGTCTTCGCAGACGCCGTGGCCGCCGACATGTACGCCGCCATCGATGCGCTGGTGGACAAACTCGACCGGCAGATCCTCAAACATAAGGAGAAGGCCGTCGATCAACGGCGTCACGGTGCGAACATGAAGGCGGGGTCCTAAACGGACCCTCCCCGGGCGCATCCTCCGCGACTGCAATCAGGCATCCCATGGACATCGAGCAACTAATCACCCCCGAACGCATCCGCTGCGAAGACGATATTGAGTCCAAGCAGCAGGCCCTGGAACGTCTGGGAGAGCTGATCGGCATCAGCGAGCCGAAGCTCTCTCCGGCGGAGGTTTTCGACCGGTTGGTCGCCAGGGAGAAGCTCGGCAGCACCGGCCTCGGCCACGGCGTCGCCCTCCCCCACGCGCGCGTCGAGGGGATCGAATGCGCCATCGGCGCCATGGTACGCATCGATCAAGGCATCGACTTCGAGGCCTTCGACCGGGCGCCGGTCGATCTGCTTTTCGCACTGGTAGTGCCGGAGCACTTCACCGACGAACACTTGCAGATCCTCGCCGCGTTGGCCGAGATGTTCAGTGACGCCAAACTCTGCGAGCGGCTCCGTCACGCGGAAGACGACGAGGGGCTCTATCAAACATTGCGCGAGTGGCAAGCGGCGACCGACAGCACCTGAGCGCCGAAGACGGCGGCGAGACCGTCATTCCCGGCGTCCTGGTGGCGGCGGCCGAAGGCGGTGGCCTGCTGCTGACCGGCCCCAGTGGAGCGGGGAAGAGCGATGCGGCTTGGGGCTTGTTAGAAAGGGGCTACGCTTTGGTGGCCGACGACGCGGTGCGCCTGCGGCGGGACGGGGGGCGCTTGGTAGGCAGCTGCCCGCGGGAGGGGCGTGGGCTGCTCGCGTTGCGTGACCTGGGCATCATCGATGTAGCCCTTCTGCGGGGGGAGGCGGCGGTGGCCTTGCAGGCGGAGTTGGCTCTGGTCGTGGACCTGCAGCCCGGCTCCTCGCCCGTCTGCGCGGAGTCCGCGCTCCGGGGGCGCCACGACCGCTGCCGGATCATGGGTGTCGAGCTGCCGCGCGTACAGCTCACCGACACCCGCCACCGGCCCACGGCGGCGTTGATCGCCGCCGCGGTGAACATGACACTGCACCCGCGGGTGGCGCGCCCCGCCATGGAGGATGAAGGAGACGAACCGTTGTGGCCGACGTGAGACTGGTCATCATCAGCGGGCTGTCGGGCTCCGGCAAGAGTGTCGCCCTCCATACGCTGGAGGACGCCGGGTACTACTGCATCGACAACCTGCCGGTCAAGCTGCTGACCGATTTCGCCGGGTACGCCCTGACCAGCGGCCACCGCACCGGGGACCGGTTCGGCGTCGGCATCGACGCGCGCAATCCCCCCGAGGATCTGCAGAGCCTCCCCGACACTCTCCCGCAATTGCGGGCCGGCGGCGTCGATTCGGAACTGATCTTTCTCTACGCCGACGAGACGACGCTGGTCCGACGCTTCAGCGAGACCCGCCGCCGGCATCCGCTGGCTGATGACGACCACACACTCGCCGACGCGCTGAAGCTGGAGAGGGAGCTGCTGGGGCCGTTGCGGGAAGAGGCCCACTGGGTGCTCGACACCACACACACCAGCGTCCACAACCTGCGAAGCCTTGTCTTTGAGCGTTTGGCCGGCGAGCCGGCCACCCTCTCGATACTGGTGGAGTCCTTCGGTTACAAGCACGGCGTGCCGACCGACGCCGACTACGTCTTTGACGCCCGCTGCCTGCCCAACCCCCACTGGGAGCCCCAGTTGCGCCCCCACACCGGGCGGGACGCCCCCGTGCGCGGGTTTTTGGAGGCGCAACCCGACACGGAGGCCCTCTACCGCCAGATACACGGCATGATCCTGCACTGGATACCCACCTACCTCCGAGAGGGGCACACCTACCTGACCGTGGCCATCGGCTGCACCGGCGGCCAGCACCGGTCGGTCTACCTGGCGGAACGGCTCGCCGCCGATTTGCGTACCGCTTGTGATCACGTGGCGCTGCGCCACAGGGAGCTGTCATGACCGATTCGCCGGTAACGATTCGAGCCGCACAAGACGGAACCACGGAAGACGGACCGCCCAAGTCCCGCGAGAGCGTGGGGCTTATGCTGGTCACCCACCGCGGAGTGGGGAGTGAGCTGTTGGCCACGGCCGCGGCGACGCTCGGCATATGTCCGTTGCAGACTCGCTGCCTCGAAGTGCAAGAATACGACGACCCGGACCTGCTGATCGGCAGGGGTCGGCAACTGGCCGACGAAATCGACCGGGGCGACGGACTGCTGATCCTTACCGACGCCTGCGGCTCGACCCCGGCCAATATCGCCCTCGGCATCGCGGAGGGGCGGCGCATTCGCGTCTTGGGCGGCCTTAATTTGCCGATGCTCCTGCGGGTATACAACTACGCCGGCCTCTCCCTGGAGGCACTCGCCGAAGCGGCACTGGTTGGGGGGCGCACCGGCGTCGCCGCCGCCGACCGGGAGGAACCGGCGTGATCCGGGGCGACGTCGTCATCCCCAATCGCCTGGGCCTGCACGCGCGAGCAGCCGCGCGTTTTGTTGCCACAGCCTCCACCTTCCAGGCCGAGATCCACGTCCGGCGAGGGGAGAAGCGCGTCAACGGCAAGAGCATTATGGGCCTGATGATGCTGGCCGCCGGCAAGGGCACCACGTTGACGCTGGAGTGCGAAGGGCCCGACGCCAAACAGGCCCTGACCGCCTTGACCGCCCTGGTCGAAGGCGGCTTCGAGGAGCTTGAAGACACACCGGATGACCGGTAACGACCCGGGGACCCAGCCATGAAGCTGAAAGAATTGATCGCCGCGTGGGAAGAGACCGCCAGCGAACGCCGCACCCCTTATGAGTACCGGGTCCGGCTGCCCATCCACGACGCGGCCAAGTTGCACGCCCTGGCGGAGATGTATCCGGGGCGCTCGGAACAGGATCTCCTTACCGACATCCTCTCCGCCGCGCTCGACGAGATCGAGGCCGGCTTCCCTTACGTTCAGGGCCACCGGGTGGTTGCCGAAGACGAGCAGGGCGACCCCATCCACGAGGACACCGGTCTGACACCCCGGTTCCAGGAGCTCACCCGCCGGCACTTGGCCGAACTGCGGCGGCAACTGGAAGAGCGGGAGCCCTAACGCCGGCGCTCCCCGCCGCCGGCAGCGGGAAGAAACAAGGCAACCAACAGCAGGGCGTACGCCGAAGCCCATCCGGCCGTCGCCACGGCCAGCAGTTCGGTCCGCCATGTCGGCACTCCGTCGGCCGCAATACGCGCCACTGCGGCGATCGCGATCACGGCCACGGCCGTGGCCGGCAGGGCGAAGCCGGATACCCGGTCGCGGACCCGCAGACGGCGCACCCGCGTCATCACTGTGATGGTCAATGTGCCCAGGGCGCCCACCAAAACGGCGTGGGTCGCCGCGGTCATCTAAAACGGCGCCACGCCCACCGCCACTGCGGCTTGAAGCAGCAGACCAACAGCCAACCAGCCGTACCCCACCCCCAGGCAGATCAGGTCGGGACGATCCGGACACCGCCACAGCCGCCATCGCGCTAGGCGGAGGCCGGCCAACCCCCCGGCCACCGCCAGAGCGGTCGTGCGCAACGGCTCGGCCCCAGAGATCTGCCCGGCCACGACCGCCGTTGCCATTGCCACCAACAGCGCCCCTTCGATGGCCGGCTGCACCCGCGCCTCCTGGCTCACACCGCAACGCTCCATGTGCCCCCCCACGGCCGGCGCGATAATCCGCCCGCCCATGAAGAGCATCAACGCAGTCACCGCGTCGACTCCAAGCGCAAGCACCGCCCGCTGGCCCTGCTCCCACGCCCAGAGCCCCGAGAGAGCGTAGGCCGCTCCGGCTCCGAACAGGGCCGACAGGATCACCGCGACGGCGCGATTGCGCCACTTCTTTGCCGTGCGCACGAAAGGCGGAATGGTGGCGTAGGCGGCCAACGCGAAGAAGGCCGCGCCGGCTAGCGAGGCGATCCAGCCGCCGGGGAAAAGGAGGAAGGCCACCCGCGCTACCGACCAGCTTCCGATCAAGGCGGCCAGGTAGATCCGGCTCGCCCTGTTGATCAGGTAGCCCGCGGCCACGGCGGCGGCAAAGCCGAACAGAAGCTCGTGGGCGTGCCCGGCCGGGCCGGCGATTCCGGGGACGAGCGTGGATCCGCCCGTGAGCGCCGGAAGAGAGAGCGGCACCGCCACCGCAGCGTAGAGAGCGGCGAGCGGAAAGAGAAAGGCGTGCGCGGGGAGCGGCCGCATCCGGGGACTACTCCCCGGCCACCGTCATCCCGTCCACCAGCAACGACCCGGTCTGGATGTTGCCCCGCCGGTCCACATCGCAACCCGCCGCCACCAAGCGGTCAAAGATATCGGGCAGACTCCCAGCCACCGTCACTTCCTGGACCGGATAAGCAATGCCGCCATCCTCGACCCAAAACCCGGCGGCGCCACGAGAGTAGTCGCCGGTAACCAGATTAACGCCCTGGCCCATCAGCTCGGTGACCACCAAGCCGCGCCCCATACGCCGGAGCAGCGCGTCGAAGTCGTCGTCGCCCGGAGTGACCTGCAGATTGTGGACGCCGCCCGCGTTGCCGGTCGTCTGCAGTCCGAGCCGCCGCGCCGAGTAGCTGTCGAGAATATACCGCTGCAGCACCCCCCCAGCGACCAGTGGCGACTCCCGGGTGGCGACGCCCTCGGCGTCGAAAACGGCGCTACCCATACCGCGCGCCAAGCGGGGACGCTCCACAACCTCCATCCACTCCGGAAAGATCCGCCGGCCAGCGGCGTCCAACAGGAACGAGGCCTGGCGGTAGAGCGCCGAACCACGGACCGCACCCACCAGATGGCCGATCATGGAGCGGGCCGTCTGCGGATCGAAGAGCACCGGCACCCGCTCCGTCGCCACCCGGCGGGCCCCGAGACGAGCCACCGCCCGCCGGGCGGCCCGCTGGCCGACCGCTTGCACGTCCTCCAGGTCGTCGGGGCTTCGGGCTACGGTGTACCAGTAGTCCCGCTGCATGGTGTCGCGCTCCCCGGCCACGGCGACGCAATTGATCCCGTGGCTGGTGGCGGCGACTCGGCCGACAAATCCGTGGCTGTTGGCGTAGACGCGCAGGCCACGCTGGGCGCTGACGCCAGAGCCCTCGATATTGGTGATCCTGCTGTCGGCCTCGACCGCCGCAGCCTCGCACTCCCGCGCCAGTTCGATGGCGTCATCCGCCTCCAGGGGCCACGGATGGTCCAGGTCGAGATCGGGGAAATCACGGGCCATCAGTTCCGAGTCGGCCAGGCCGTGGGCCGGATCGTCGGAGGTGTAGCGGGCAATGGCGCAAGCCGACTCGACCGCGTCACGCACCGCCGCCTCGGAGAAATCGCCGGTGGAGGCGCTCCCCTTGCAGCGCCCGAAATAGACGGTAACCGCCAACCCACGGTCGCGGTGGTGTTCCAGGGTGTCGACCTCGCCCTTGCGCACGTTGACCGAGAGCCCGCGATCGACCGAGACCCCCGCCTCGGCGGCATCGGCCCCGGCAGCCCGCGCCGTATCGAGGGCCAGCGACGCCAGCCGCTCCAGATCCACCACCGCGGGCAACGCGTGGCCCACCGGCGCCGCAACCGATCCGGCTGAACTCATGATTGCGTCCCCCCCACGGTCATGGCATCCACTTTCAGGGTCGGCTGGCCGACCCCGACCGGCACGCTCTGCCCATCCTTGCCGCAGACGCCGATGCCGGAATCCAACTCCAGATCGTTGCCGACCATGCTCACGCGGGTCAGCACATCCGGACCGTTCCCCACCAGGGTGGCGCCTTTCACCGGCGCGGTAACCTTGCCGTTCTCAATGAGATACGCCTCGCTGGCCGAGAAGACAAACTTTCCGGAGGTAATATCGACCTGGCCGCCACCGAAATTGACAGCGTAGAGGCCGTACTCCACCGACTCGATGATCTCGCGCGGGTCGTGCGGGCCGGCGAGCATATAGGTATTGGTCATCCGCGGCATCGGGAGGTGAGCAAACGACTCTCGGCGGCCGTTGCCGGTACGGCCCACGCCCATGAGGCGGGCGTTGAGCGCGTCCTGCATGTAACCGGTGAGGACGCCGTTCTCGATCAGCGGGGTGTACTGCGTCGCCTCACCCTCGTCATCAATGGTGAGCGAGCCCCGGCGTCCGGGGAGCGTACCGTCGTCGACCACCGTGCATAGCGGCGAGGCGACCCGCTCCCCCATGCGCCCGGCAAACGCCGATGTCCCTTTGCGATTGAAATCGCCCTCAAGGCCGTGGCCCACGGCCTCATGGAGAAGCACCCCCGGCCACCCCGGCCCCAGCACCACGGGCAGCGTACCGGCGGGGGCTTCCCGCGCCTCGAGGTTGATCAGCGCCCGGCGCGCCGCCTCGCGGCCGTAATCCAAGGCCCGGTTGTGTTCCAGGAAGAAGCCGTAGCTTTGCCGCGCCCCGCCGCCGGCGGAGCCGGTCTCGCGCCGCCCCCCGTCCGCGGCGATCACTGAAACATTCAACCGCACCAGCGGCCGGACATCGGCGGCCAGGCGGCCATCGGCGTCGGCCACAAGCACAGTCTCCTGCACCCCGGCGAGGGTGACGATCACCTGCTCCACCCTCGGATCGACGCCACGGGCAACGGCATCGACGCTGCGCAGCAGGTCGACCTTACGGTCGGAGGTCATGCTCGCCAAAGGGTCCTCGTCGCCGTACAGGGGCGGAGCGCCGCCGGAGCGTATCGCCCCGACCTGCCCCTGCCGGCCCATCCGGGCCACGGCCCCGGCGGCGCCGGAGGCCTCCAGCAGCGCGGGCAGGACAATGTCGTCGGAGTAGGCGAGTCCGCTCTTCTCGCCACTGACAGCGCGCACGCCGACGCCACGGTCGATGTTGCGGCTGCCCTCGCGAATCTGCCCGTCCTCCAACATCCACACCTCGTGCCGGGTGCTCTGGAAATAGAGGTCGGCGAAGTCCACCCCCGGCCGCATGAGCCGGGCGAAGACATGGTTCAGTTCGCTTTCGCCCAATTCCGCCGGCGCCAGAAACTCGGCGCGGGCCCGTTCCAGGGGATCGCCTACGGCGGTGGCTGATTTACTCATAAAAACCTCGCAAGGCTGGTATCCGGGGGTGGGAACCCCCTTCCGGGGGCGTTCGGCGGCATGGATGCCGCCGGCGAGCGTACATGGATGTATTCACAGCGTCCCCCGGAAGGGGGTTCCCACCCCCGGATACCAGCCTTGCGAGGTTCTCTCATAACCACTCCACACAACGATCAGAACAGACGGCGGTGGGTCAAGACCGGAAACCGCTCGCGGATGCCCCGCTGCCGCTCGATATCGACCTCGGCGACCACCACCCCGGCGCCGCGGTCCCGCCGCGCGAGGACGCTCCCCCAAGGGTCAACGATCATGGTGCCGCCGAAGGTCTCCCGGCCGTTCACATGGTAGCCCCCCTGGTTCGGCGCGATCACGTAGCAGAGGTTCTCCACCGCGCGGGCACGGACCAGCACTTCCCAATGGGCTTCGCCGGTAACCGCGGTGAAGGCCGACGGTACCGCCAGCAACTCCACCCCTTGGAGGAGCATCTCCCGGAAGAGTTCCGGGAAGCGCAGATCGTAACAGACCGCCACGCCGAGCCTCCCCACCGGGGTATCCACCACCAGAGGCCCGCTTCCGGCCTCCAGGGTATCAGACTCCCGGTACGCCTCGCCGGGATTCACCTCGACATCGAACAGATGCATCTTGTCGTACCGGCCGAGGCGCGTACCGTCCGGCCCATAAACCGGGCACGCGGCGCGGACCTTTCCGGCATCGCCGCCGCGGAGCGGCACGGTGCCGCCCACCAGGACGATCCCGTAGTTGGCCGCCGCGCCGGCCAGGAAATCCTGCACGGGGCCGCCGGAGTCGTCCTCCGCCGCCTTCAGTTTATCGGTCTCCCGGTAGCCCATAAGGGCGAAGTTCTCGGGCAGGGCGACCAGTTTGGCGCCGGCCGCCGCCGCCTCGCCGATCAACCGTTCGGCCTCCCGCAGGTTCGACTCGACGCCCGGACCCGACGCCATCTGCACCGCCGCTGCTGTAAAACGCTCTTGATTCAATGGGCGCTCCGTAAGTGGTAAGTGGCAAGCTGTCTGAGCGGCGCGCCAGCGCCGCGAGTTTTTGCGCGCGTTCCTGATCGGCCGAGAAGCGCAGGGAACCCGAAGGGCGCGTCCGGTGAGCCCGGCCGGGAATCCCCCCGGCAATGCTTTCCATCAAGGTCGGCAGGCCGAAAGGGGTTTCTCAGTCGCCGCTCCGGACCCTTTCCACGACCGGCTCGTCCCACGGCCCGGTGACTGTATAATCCCGCGCCGTGAACCGGTCCAAGCGTCCGCCCAGCAACTGCTCGGTCACCCACCCCCCAACCACGCCGACCCCACCGCTGACGATGCCGCCGATCAACGGCAGCGCGCCGCCGATGCGGGGCTCCGCATGGATACGGTTATCGTACACCCGCTCGGCAAGGTCCATCCGGCCGTCCATCTCGACCCTGGCGGACGGACCGTCGATCTCGAACCGCCGCACCACCGCTTGCTCATCCCCCAACTCGAACTCCGCGTGCAGCGTATCAAAGGCGAACCCCTCGCCGACCAAATCGGTAAAGTCCAGAAAGACCCGCCGTGGCAACATACTTAAACTTAACAGCCCGACCAACCGCCCGACCCCCGGCTGAACATCCTTGAGTCGCCCCCGAGCCATTTCCAGTTCCATCCGGCCGACGATATCTTTCAGTTGTAACGCCCACGGCGGCGCGGGCCAAGAGAGATCGACATCAAGGTCGGCCGTGGCGAGACGCACCGCCTCGGGCTGCCCCAGCAATGCCAAGAGCGCACCAACATCGGGCGCTTCGAGCCTCGCCCACAAATGCGTCCCATCCGCATGCCAACCTCCACCCCCAATGGCTTGCGCCACCTCGCCCGCCAGCAGCAGACGGGACATTTCCAGGCCGCTCTCCGTGGGTGTCACAAAGACTTCCAGTGAACCGGCGGGACGGCCGTCAAACCGCAGTTCCTCCACTTGCAGCGACAGCTCCGGAAATCGGCGGGCGACCGCGACCGGATCGACATGGAGACGGCGCGCCGGAGGGTCGGCGGGCGGGACATCCGCCGCGGGATCTCCCCCATCACCGCGCTCCGGGAGGGGAATATCCAGGTGGGTGAGCTCCGCCGCCCACCCCCCTTCACCATCCGGTCCGGCGACACCTTCGAGCGGACCGCCCCACGCCTCCACCCGCCACGGCCACGGCCACGGCTCATCCAACTCGCTGACATCCAACTGCAACGGGCCGAGTCCGCGCTCGCCGAGCCGCACCTCGCCCACGAGGAGTTGCCCTTGCACCGGCCGGGGCACCCACGAGGATGCCGTGCCAACCGCGTCCTCCGCCCCCTCGGCCCGTTCCATCCCGCCGGCATTCTCCGCCATCCAACGGAGTAAGGCCTCGACGTCCCACTCATCCCAGTCGACATCGAAGCGGCTCCCGCGGGAGGGAAGCCGCACCGGCCCGGGGCCGGAGCGCACCACGAGGCTGGCCGGACGGCCTTGCGGCCCAGCCGCGGCACCACCACGCAGCAAGCCGTCTCCGAGCGCCCACCAATAGGACTCCAGGCCGGCTGCGGAAAAGCCGATATCCAGCCGCAGCGGCAATGAACCGGCCTCGGGCTTGGCGAAAGGCGGCGGGAGATCGAGCGCGACCCCCCGCAGCGATGAGGTCACGACGATCGACGCCTCCGGGACGATGGGCCGCGGCAGGAATGCCGGCAACCGCGTGCGGACCCGCCACTCCGCGCTGCCCCGAAGGAAAGGGGGATCGCGCTCCACCACTCCCAGGAGGGTGGCCGGAGTACCCGACAGCGTAGCGTCGACTTCGATGCGGTCCCGGCTGCCGATCTTCGCCGTCCGCGCGGAGAAGCGCGCCGGAACCCCGCCTACATACCCGGCGATCTCTTCCCCGCCAATCCCCCGCTGGTCGAAGGAGAGATCGCCACTGAGCCTTTCAGCGTTGACCCACGGC
>SKJZ01000257.1 GCA_007121755.1 Halorhodospira sp.
CCACGGCCTGTTCCAGGGTCTCCTGGGAGACCCGGCGGAGGAAGAGTTTCGGGTTGTGGCCGCACGCCTCCCAGAGGGGCTGGTCGAGGCGGTAGAAAAGTCCGCGGACTTGGCGCTCCCAGGAGTAGAGCAGGTTGTTGGCCAAGTCGTGCAAACGCTCCAGCCGCGCGGGGATGTTCGGCCGTACCTCCAGAGAAAAGGTGGTTTCGTTCATAACGATAGAGTAGCGCTCGCAAGTTTGGGGGCCCTATGTAACATATCTTGCGCTCGACTGCCTTAAGGGGGCGCAATGAATGGCGTGCGCCGCCGGATCGGCGCTAAGGAGAGCTATTCGTCGTATTCCACCATGACGCTGAAGGTGCCGCTGTAGGTGCCGGGTTCATCCGGAACGGCGTCGGCCGGGATGTTGCCGTTTACGGGGAAGTTCATGCTTCCGGAGAATTGCAGATTGGCGGCTACCGAGGTCTCGCCATTGGGCAGCGTGAGCGTGACCGGAACCGCGCCGCCCGGACCCTCCAGCTCCAGCGCCTCGTCAATGTGGATGTGGATGTCGCTCCAAGGCTCTCCGTCAACGCGGAACTCGGCCGGTTGCTCGTCGTCGAGAGCGGACGAGGTGCCTTGGACCACTGAAGGGAAACGCATTGGCGCTGTATTGGTGACTGCTAGCTCCTCGATCACGATCAGTGTGACGACCGATTCCGCCTCGGCGTTGTTGCCTGCAGTCGAGGTGCCGGAGGTTCCGGCGGCCAGGAGAGCGGCCAGGATCGCTGTCGGCGCGCCGGTGTAGAGTACGGCGAATAAGGCGGTCCGCCGTTCGTGTAGCGCCGCCGCCCGCGGGTACCGGTTACAGCGCTCCACCTCGGCAATGCCTTCCGTAACGTTGGTAACCCCCCCAGGTTTTCCGTTATGCATGCTCTACGGGTCCGTGACCAAGTGGACGGTCACCGGGAGCGTGCCGGCGTACGATCCCCCGATGCCGGGGATGGTGGTGACTTCCAGGGTGAGTTCGAAGCCGGGGCCACGGCCCCCGGGGTTGGTTTCGCCGCTGAGGGGGCCGTCCACGGCGACGGTGGCGAAATCGCTCACCCCCGGCGCCTCCAGAGTGATCTCCGTCGGGAAGTCGATGGAGAAGTAGAACGGGCCGCGCTCCTCGCTGTCGACTGTTACCCGGAATTCGGCTGTCTCTTCGGCGATCTCGCCGGGCGACGCCGTGCTGGTTACCAGGCCGAAATCGACATCGCCCGTTCTGTTCTCGACGCTAATCTCCGCCGCCGCGGCGGCCTGTACGCCGGCGACCAAGGCGCCGGCGGCAACGGTGCCTCGAAGCAGTCGATTCGTGCGGCTTCCGGTCATTGGGGATCCCTCATTGGCCTACCGCGCGTCTCACTATTCCCTGACGTTTTTGGCGGTTTCCAGCTTATATCGGCACTGTAGACGATGTCACCACCCCGGATCTCGATCTCCATCGCGGTGTCGGCCGTGTCGACGCCCAGCCGCCGGGCGTCGTCGGGGTGGAGGTCGACTGTGTACCGGCCCGGCGGCAGCCGATCGAGGATGTAGAGGCCGTCGAAGGCGGCGACGGCGCTACCCCTGATGGTGCCTTCCTCGTCACGGGCGGTGACGCGGACCCCGGCCACCGGCTTCGCGGTATCGCCGTCGATGCGCCGCACGACCCCTTCGATTTCGCCGGTGACCGCCAAGCGGTACTCCAAGGGCTGAACCATGCCGGGCCGCGGGTCAACGCTGACATTCTCGCCAAGCCTGCGGATGAACGGATCGTCGATCCTGCGGAGGTCGAGTTCGATGTCGTGACGCCGGTAGGGGTCGAGCCCGGTGAGCATCGCCACGCCGTCGGCCCCGGTCTCCGCGCTGCGCCCTCCGCTGCGGACCACGATCCCCTCTTGCGGGCGCTCTTCCACGCCGTCGTCGAGCGATACCCGCACCGCGGTGGCGCCGTCGTGCAGATGGCGGCGGCCGTCTCCGGAGAGTGTCCAGCCGCCGGTATGCGGGTTGGGCATGCCTCCCGACTCCACGCCGACCGCGATGTGCCACTCGCCGTCCTCGTCGAGCACGCCGTGAGCGCCTACGCGGACCGCACGGAATGCGCCGGAGACGCCGGCTCTCAAGGTGTGTTTGAAGCGCTCGCTGAGGCCCGCCGTTACTTCAGTGCGCGTGGTGATACGGTGGTTCCAGCGCCGGTTCCATGAGGCGCGGGCGGTTTCAAGCTCGGCCTCCGGTGCGGCGGCGTACCGCAGGCCCAGCCCGAAGCGGTCTTTGCCGCCGTAGCTGCCCGTATCCAGCGAGCCGACGGTCTCGCGCTCCCACTCGTCACCCCAACGGCTGACGATACGGTGCCCGATGCGCACTCCGCCAGCGCGTCCGGTCTGGTAGAGCCTCGCCCGGTGCTGGCTCCGGTTCTCCTCCAGATCGTCCCGGCGGTAGTCGGCCCGCAGGTGGAACCAGTGGCGGACCGGCCCGCTCGCCTGCGCTTCGGTCCGTTTTTCGAGTTCCGATCCCAGATCCTCCGAGGCCAGGTCATCGACAACGGTGTGGCCGATCCCGGCGGACCACCGGCCCAAGGGACGGAACAGTTGGATGCGGTCGGCCCGCCCGCTGTCCAGGTCGCGTACCCGGCGCAACTGCCACCACGTCAGCCCGGCGCTTCCGGTGAGGTCGACGCCGGCGGCGCGTTCAGGATGGTCGGCGGTACCATCGCTGCGGTGTATTTCCCAACCCGCGCTCAGCCGCGGATGGAGTCCGGCTTCGACCCTTGCTCGTGCGCGGGGCCCCTCGATTTCCTGGTTGAAGGGCCGGTAGTCGCCGGCCACGCTGCGCTCCGGCTCGAACCGGCTGATGTCGTACCGAATCTCGCCGGGGGCGAGCATGCCGGGGCCGGAGTAGACGGTGTGACGTTCCGTCCGAACTTGCCCGCGGGGGCCGTAGAGTTTGACGTCGTAACGGTTTTCGCCGGGGGCCGTGGGGACGTCCGCGAACCGGTAGCGGGTGCCGGAGATCTCGCCGATGAAGTCGATCAATTCGCCGTTGCGATACAGTTCCGCCGACCAGCCTTCGGGGGCATCGCCTTCGACGGTGTAGCCGTCGACGCCGGCGGCCGGCCGCCCCCGTGGAGCGTTGGTTGCCGAGACACCGAGACCGGAGCGGTTGTGCGTGAGCAGCGCGGCCGACGGCGCCCGGACACGGCCGAGCTCGTAGCGGGTCAACCAGGGGCGCCGGACGTCCCGCGCCAGGGTCACGTCGGCCCGGTCGAGTTCGCCGTCAGTGGTGGCGGCGTAGAGACTCGCCTCGTGGTAGAGAAAGTCGCCGGCCATGCGCAGTTCACCGTCGGTTCGCGAGGGGCGTCCCTCCCGGCTTTCGTGTCGGTGGTCGACGGCCACGGCCCACGCCGGGACGCTCCAAGGCCGGTAAGGGTGGGGCTGTACGGGGCGCCTTGCGTAATCGTGCGGTTGGTCGCGCAAGCCGCTCCACCGCCGCTCCCGCTCCAGACGCTGCAGCAGGGGGAGGGGACCGGTCGGCTCCAGAGCGGCGGTCAAAGTGCGCGGCTCGTACGTGATATGGACCGGTGTCAGCGCGGTGAGGAGCGCCGCGTCGATGTAGAGATCTTCGGGTTCCATCCGGCACTGCTCTCCTCGCGGGTAAAACCTTTTGTCGGCGAGGTGGGCGGTGCCGCCGGCGCAGTCCAGCGCCAATTCCAACTGCCGCTCCCCCTCCAGGATCCACCCTTCGGCCCTGCCGGCTAGCGGGTCGACCTCGATGGGCAGTTCGAGGTTGCGCGCGATGGCGCCCAGCGGGTAGTAGATCGTGCCGCCGTCGGCGATCGCCAGCATGGCATCGTCAAGGGTGTGGCGGCCCAGGGTCAGGGCCAGTACCAAATCCTGGCGGGCGTGCGGATCGTAGTCGTCGAAAGAGAGCGGTGCCGGGGCCGGGCCCGGCCATACGAGCGCGGCCGCCGCCAGCACAATGAGCGATCGGCCGTGGCGCCGGTCCGGTGACTGCTCTGTGATGCGGGGCACGGCCGGATTACTCGACGATGAGCGTGCGTTCGCTCTTGACGCCGCCCCCGCGGTCTTCCAGTGCTTCATAGACGGCGTGGACGGAGTCGCCGGGCGGTATGTGGAGGTCGGGAAAGAGAAACCGGCGCCGTTCGAGGGGGACGACGACGACTGCCCGGTCGCGTTGCGCAAGGGGAGGTGGGTCGGCCATGTCGCCGGCGTACAGAGTGAGGCCGCCGTAGACGGAGCGGTCTCCCGAGCGGCCGACCACGATCTCCAGGCCGTCTTCGGTGGCGCGTGCCGCCTCCAGGGATACCTCGGCCCGCGGCCGGCCGTGGGTGATCGCAATGGGGAGGGAGACGGCGAAAAGCGTCTCGATCCGTATGGTGACGCCGTCCCCGTCATCCCCTTCGCCGGGTCCGGAGGGCGGCGGGGCCGGCGGTAGTGTCTGGACGATGACCCGGGCG
The DNA here is from genome assembly GCA_007121755.1 of Halorhodospira sp. Lineage (GTDB taxonomy): Bacteria > Pseudomonadota > Gammaproteobacteria > Nitrococcales > Halorhodospiraceae > SKYL01. Next base: position 4,478 of record SKJZ01000257.1, read on the forward strand.
CGGTACTCTCCTTCGTCCAGGTTCGGTGGCCGGCGGACCTGCAAGCGGACCGTCTGCCGCTCGCCGGGAGCGATGGTGGCCTGCCGCGGGGCGTAGCGGATCATCGACGCGGCGTGGTGCGGCTCGCTGCCGGGGGTCTTCAGGAGTTCACGGCTGCCGTCCTCGTGTTCCACGGTATCGGTGACGATCACCCGGAACATGCGGGATGAGTCGCTCCGGTTGATGACCACCAGGGCCGCCGCCCGTTCACCGTCGTCGATGAACAACCGGGTCGGCGCCACGTCGAGTCCGGCGTGGACCGGAGAGACCGCAAGCAGGAGTGTGACGGCGAGTGCGCGGGCGCGCGGGAAGCGGCTAAAAGCGCGGCCAAGAGCGGTTGCTGCCGTCGACGGGAGGTTCATGTTCAGGGCCACCACGCACGTATGTCACTACGAGACGGAAGGGGCGTGCCGGTGACGGCACGCCCGCCGCTGCGGTTGATCGGCGCGCGGGGGGAGGGCGCTCCTGAAGTGCCTTAGTTGGTGTATTCCACCATGGCGGTGAAAGTGCCGGTATAGGTTCCGGCGGTGCCGGGGACACTGCCGGCCGGGATTTCGCCGGCAACGGTAAAGGAGTCGCTACCGCCGGTAAGGGTGCCGGAAGCATCCGCGGACAAATTAACGGTAACGGTGTTCGTGTCGCCGTCGTTTAGGTCGACGGTATTGGGGATGGTGATCGTATAGGCCTCGCCGTCTTGGCCGGTCACGCTGAACGACGCCGGAGTTTCGGCGTTGATGGCGCTGCCGTCGCCGGTGAACACCGTGCCGAAATCCATGCCTTCGTCATTGGTGACCGAGATGGCTTGCCACACCTGTAGCGTGACATTGGCGTCGGCGGTATCCGAACTGCCCTCGGCCGCGGCCTGTCCGGCGAGGCCCAGGGTCAGGAATCCGGCGGCGCCCAGAACGGCGCAAGTGCGATGGAAA
>SKJZ01000005.1 GCA_007121755.1 Halorhodospira sp.
AGTCGGCGGGGGAGGACGCGGGCTTGCGCGAATTCGGCTCGCCGAGAGAAGCGCCTGGATCGGCTACAACGATGATTGAGCCGCAGGAGTACGGATGGCAAGTAATACGCGACCTGGCGGCCGATCACGCGACGCTGGAAGTGAAAAAGGACGAGGGCGTCGTCCGCATCGATGAGCTCGATCTGGCGATGCGGATCAAGACGGTCGAGTGGTACAGCCACACCGGGAATCAGTACGGCTCGGTGCGCGGCGAGACGCGTGCGGAGCGGGGCCTCAAACGGAGCGATTGGGAGATATCCGTCTCGACGCGGACGGTCTTGACGTCCGATGCGGAGCACTTCTTTCTGCGGGCGGAGATGGACGCCCGCGAGGGGGACCGCCGGGTTCACTCCCACAATATCGAGCGCGCCATTCCGCGCGACATGCTGTAGAGGATCTTGGAAAAGGGGCCAAGGGCGGCGCCCTCAACTCCAATCTCTGTCTGCCGATACAACGGACGTAGACCCCCAACGAACAGTTTCGGAGACAGCGTGATGATGAATCGGATGACCCTTACGGCGTTGACCGCCGTTCTGTTGCTGGCGGTGGCGTTCCCGGCCTCCGCGCGGCTCTACCTCGGCTTGGACGTGATGCAGTGGGGGCTGGAGAACAGTGCCGGCACCGAGTGGGAGGACAACGCGCCGCGGGCGACAGTGGGCGTTCTGATGAACCGCAATCTGGGCTTGGAGAGCCGTGTGGCGTCCGGCGGTGACGATACCGCAGGGGGCACGAAGGCGGAGTTGGACTGGGCCTTGAGTACGCTGGTCCGCGGCATTCTGCCGGTGGGCCCCGCCACCAACCTCTACGCGGTGGTCGGCGTTACCGGCACGAACGTGGAGTTTAACGGGGGTGACTCCGCCGAGTTGACCGCTTCGTACGGTCTCGGCGTGGAGGGACGCATCAGCCGGATGACGTGGGTCGGCGCCGAGTATCTGGTCTACCTCGACAAGGACAACACCAAGCTGGACGCGGTCAGCATCAATTTCCGCTGGCAGTTCGAATAAGACGTCTCGCGGTCCGGTGTGACCGCGAGAACGGCCAGGGACGGCCGGCGGTGCTACAATCGCCGCCACTATGTCCGGCAATACACTCGGCACACTCTTCACCGTCACCTCCTTCGGCGAGAGCCACGGCCCGGCGATCGGCTGCGTCGTGGACGGCTGTCCGCCCGGTCTCGCGCTTGCCGAGGAGGATCTCCAGCGGGATCTCGACCGCCGCCGTCCGGGGCGCTCGAAGCACACCACCCAGCGCCGCGAGCCCGACCAAGTGCGGATCCTCTCCGGCGTCTTCGAGGGGGTGACCACCGGGACGCCCATTGGGCTGCTCATCGAGAACACCGACGCCCGCTCCAAGGATTACTCCGAGATCGCCCGGCGCTTCCGGCCGGGCCACGCCGACTACACCTATCAGCAGAAGTACGGCCGCCGCGACTACCGGGGTGGCGGGCGGTCGTCGGCGCGGGAGACGGCGATGCGGGTCGCCGCCGGCGGGATCGCCCGCAAGTACTTGCGGGAGCGGCTGGGCGTGGAGATCCGCGCCCGGCTAGCGCGGATCGGTGATCTTGAATTGGCCGCCGCGGACTGGTCGGCGGTGGCGAGCAATGAGTTCTTCTGCGCCGACCCGGCGCGAATCTCCGAGATTGAGGCGTTGCTGCGTGAGATCCGCAAGGCCGGTGACTCGGTGGGGGCGGCAGTGGAGGTGGTGGCCGCCGGCGTTCCGCCGGGGCTCGGCGAACCGGTCTTCGACCGTCTCGACGCCGATCTCGGCAAGGCGCTGCTCTCCATCAACGCGGTCAAGGGGGTGGAGTTCGGCGCCGGCATGGCCGCCGCCGGTCAGCGGGGGTCGGAGCACCGGGATGAGATGACCCCCGACGGCTTCACCCACAACCACGCCGGCGGCATCCTCGGCGGTATCTCCAGCGGCCAGGAGATCGTGGCCCGCATTGCCCTCAAGCCCACCTCCAGCATCCTGATCCCCGGCCGTTCGGTGGACCTGGACGGCGAGCCGGTCTCGGTGGTGACCAAGGGCCGCCACGACCCGTGCGTCGGCATCCGGGCGGTGCCCATCGCCGAGGCGATGACGGCGCTGGTCCTGATGGACCACTGGCTGCGCCACCGGGCCCAGAACGCCGACGTGGAGCCGACGACCCCGATCCTTCCGGCCGGCATCCCGCGGGGCTGACGGTGGCGGCCGCCGGCGGCGGAGGAGCCGGGCTGCCGTACTGGCGCCTCTCCGGCTTCTACTTCTTCTTCTTTGCCGTTCTCGGCGCGTTGATGCCGTACTGGGGGCCGTACCTGCGGGCCCAGGGCTTTACTCCGGCCGAGATCGGCGAGCTGCTGGCCATCCTCCACGCCACCAAGATCGTCGCCCCCAACGTCTGGGGCTTCCTGGCCGACCGGCTCGATCGGCGGATGGTGGTGGTGCGGGCGGCGGCGCTGATCGCCTTCCTCGCCTTCGCCGGGGTGCTCATCGCGGAGCGCTACGGTGAATTGGCGCTGGTCATGGCGCTCTTCGGCTTCTTCTGGAACGCCGCGTTGCCGCAGTTCGAGGCCAACACCTTCAACCACTTGGCGGGGCGCGAGCACCTCTACAGCCGCATCCGGCTGTGGGGGTCGGTGGGCTTCATCGTCGCCGTGGTCGGCATCGGCGAGGCCATGGACCGCTTCGGTATCAATGCCCTGCCGTGGTTGGCGCTGCTGCTCTTTGCCGGGCTCTGGCTGTCGAGTCTGGTGGCCCCGGAGGCGCCCCGGTCCGGCGAGCGGCCGGACGGGGAGGCGTTCCTCGACACCGTCCGCCGCCCGGCGGTGATCGGCTTTTTCCTCGCCTGCTTTCTCAACCAGGTGGGCCACGGGCCGTTCTACGGCTTTTTCAGTATCTACCTCCAGGACCACGGCTACAGCGGCGGCCTGATCGGCGTGCTCTGGGCGTGGGGAGTGATCGCCGAGATCGGCGTCTTTCTTTTGATGCACCGCTTCCTGCCTCGCTTCGGCGCGCGGACGTTGCTGGTGGCGGCGATGTCGCTGGGCGCCCTGCGCTGGGTGGTGGTGGCGCTGTGGGTCGATCTGCCGTGGGTCATCGCCGCCAGTCAGACCCTCCACGCCGCCAGCTTCGGCGTCTACCACGCGGTGGCCATCGACACCGTCAACCGCTTCTTCACCGGGCGCGCCCAGGGGCGGGGGCAGGCGTTGTACTCCAGCCTCACCTTCGGCGCCGGGGTGGCGGTGGGGGCGCTCTTTACCGGTTGGGCTTGGGAGCTCTTCGAGGGGCAGACCTTCTTTGCCGGCGCGGCCGCCGCGGCTTTGGCCGCTGTGCTGGCCGGTTGGAGCTTGGCGGGGGTGCGCAAGTAGTCCCCGAATACCCACGAATTACCCTCTGGATCACTCCTATTCTGGCCGCGCGAACCAAGTAGACTGTGGCGATGGACAGCGCGCTGATTATGGAAGACAACCCGGAGACGCGGGAGTGGTTGGCGGAAGTCGTCGACGACGCCTTTCCGGGCGTGACGGTCATGGCGGTTGCCACTCTGGGGGCGGGGTTGCGGGCGTTGGAGGGGAAGCCCGTGGACTTGGCGCTGGTGGATATCGGACTGCCGGATGGCTGCGGGATCGACCTGGTGGCCAAGTGCAGCCGCCGCTCTCCCGCTACATACTGTGTCATCACCACCATCTACGACGACGACCAACACCTGCTTCACGCTCTCAAGGCCGGCGCCAAAGGCTACCTCCTAAAGGATCAACCTCGCGGGCGCCTTGTGAGTCAGTTGGCGGGTATCGTCCAGGGAGAGCCGCCGCTGTCACCCGCCGTTGCGCGCAGGCTCCTGCGCCACTTTTCCGGAGTCGGAGGCGGGTCGGAAACGGCGCCGGAAACGGTTGCCGGCAAGACCCTTTCATCCCGCGAGGAAGATGTGTTGAGCCTGATCGCCCGTGGTTACAGCCGTAACGAGGTGGCTCTGGCCTTAAACATCACCCCCAATACCGCTGCCGGTTATATCAAGAACATTTATCGCAAGCTGGAGGTCTCCGGCCGGGCCGAAGCAGCCGTAGAGGCGGCCCAGCGTGGCTTGGTGGGGCGGCGTCCGGCGGAAGGATAGAGTGGTTACTACGGGTCTGCCCCTCAGTAGGTCCGGGCCGTGGCTGCCCCGGATGGCCCCGTTGCCGTTGATGTTGGCGGGGGTGGTGGGCCTGGCCCTGTTGGTGCTGGTGTCGGTCTGGCTGGTAACGCACCAGCCGTGGCTGGGGTTGACGCTTGAGCCGGCGGGCGACGCGGGGGTACGGGTGGAGGCGGTGGACGCCAGAGGTCCGCTAGCCGGTCGGCTGGCCCCGGGCGACCACCTCACCGCCGTCCAGCCGGTCGGCGGTGAACCCCTCTCCCTGGCTGGTTTCGACCCGGCGCGTTATCCGTTTCTGGAACCCGATTTCGCTGGTTTTGACGCCCTCCTGGCCCGCCAGGGGGCGTTGGCCGCCGCGTTGTGGTCGGGGCAGACCATTCTGATCACCGCTGACGGGCGCCGCATCGTGGCGACCCCCGCCTCACCGCGCCCAACGGATACGCTCTCTCTCGGTTTCTGGTCCGTCCACCTCTCCGGCTTTCTGGGCGCGCTGATCGGTATCGGTGTCTGGGCGTTCCGCCGCGGGCAGCCGGCGGCCCGGTTGCTGGCCCTTTCGGCGCTCGGCTTCTTTGGCGCCACGTGGACCACGGCGTTTTATATGGAGCGGGAGTTGGCCTTGCCGGAGGCGATTTTCCGCCTACTGAGTTACGCCAATCACTGGGCGCTGGCGGTAATGATGGGAGGGCTCCTCGCCCTGTTGCTCTACTACCCCCGGCGTTTGACGAGGGCGCCGGTGGTGGTGTGGGTGGTGGCGCTGTGCCTCTTCTACCAACTCAACGAGATCCGGCAGTGGATCGAGTGGCCGCTGCACACCTTCTTCGTGCCGATCACCGTGTTCTACCTGCTGATCGTCGCGGCGGCCGCTTGGCAGTGGCGGCTCAGCCGGGATGAGCCGCTGGATCGCGCCGCTCTGCGATGGGTGCTCCTCTCCGTCTTTGTCAGCATGAGCCTCGCCTTCATTACCTATCTCGTTCCGCTGATGGTTCGTGATGAGCCGCTGTTGCCCCAGGTGGCCGTAGTCGGGATCGGTGCCTTGCTTTATCTCGGTTTCGCCGGAGGCGTACTGCGCTATCGGCTGTTCGATCTGGAGCGCTGGTGGTTCGCCGCTTGGGGGTGGCTTCTGGGCGGGCTGTTGGTGTTGTTGGTCGACCTGGCCTTGATCGCCCTCTTCGGGCTGCAGCCCCTCCAGGCCCTGGGGGCGGCGGTGATCCTGGTCGGATGGGTCTACTTTCCGGTACGGCAGTGGGTTTGGCGGCACTTGGCGGTGAGCGGCCGGG
>SKJZ01000258.1 GCA_007121755.1 Halorhodospira sp.
GCTTCAAGGAGCGGAACGAGTCGGCGTTGGCGTACGATGCGGCGGATGCGCTCACCTATCTGGCCTCATCGCGGGCGAACCTGGAATTGACCAGGGAACGGTGGCCGGCGATCCGCTTCTCAGCCACCCGCGAGCATTGACCGGTCAGTCTACCCTCACCGGCCGGCCAGGGCTCAAGCCCCAACCAGACGCTCGAAGATACGGAATCCGGCGATATACGTGCCGGCCGCTGAGCCCAATGTCGCGAAGAGAAAGACCAAAAGGGTTCGGGCCACACGGTTGGTCCACCATCCGTGCCAACGGGTGACGGCGGTGCGCAGAGCCTGAAAATCACCGATACGGGGATGGCGGACGGTCAACTCGATAGCCGCCGCAACGAAACCCGCGCCGACAGTCGGGTTGATCGACGTGATCGGCGCCGCAAAGAATGCGCCGATCACGGTGACAGGGTGACCGGCGGCGAGAAGGACGCCTAGCGCCGACAGCCCGCCGTTGATCACCACCCAGTCGCCGACCATGGCCCAACCCAACTCGGCGCTCTTGGAGAAACCGAGCGCGAAACCGGCCAGAACCACCGCTACCACCACCCAGGGCAGAATCCGGGGCCAGCGTACCGGAGGAGGGGTCTTGGAGAGCACATGGACAACCGAATCGGGGTCGAGCACGGTGTCTGACGCTTCCTCTTGCAGATGCCGCGCTAAGCCGTCCAAGTGGCCAGCGCCGACGACAACCAGGACCTGTTTGCAGCGGCCGGCACACGCCTGTATTAAGCGCGCGGCCATGTAGCGGTCCCGTTCCGCGATAAGGGGCTGGTATAGCGCCTTGCTGCCCTGGGCGACCTCACGGAAGGTCGACTCCAGGATATCGCCCTGTTTTAATTTCTCCACGTCTTCGGCGCTCACGCGCTCGCTGGTGATTAGGCTGGCGAACAGCCCGCCCAACAGCCCGAAACGCTGCCACCAGGGGACGCTGTGGTACAGACGGCGGAGGGTCACGCCGACGTCACGGTCGATGAGCACGACCTCGGCGCCGGTGGCCGCCGCCTCCGTCGCCGCCGCCTTCATTTCAGCACCCGGTTCGACCCCCAATTGCTCCGCCAGGCGCTGTTGGTACGCGCCCAAGGCTAGGCTGGCCGCCACCATTCCTCCTTGGCCACGGCGTAGGACTTGAAACAGATCCATGCGCTCCATTGCCGATGGGTCCATCAAGGCTTGGTAGCGGCCGCTGCACAACTCAATGGCAACGGTGTCGTAACGCCCGCTGCGCACTTCGGCGGTGACTTCGTCGGCGCTGGCCTTGGAGACGTGGGCCGTCCCCAGAAGGGTATACTCGGTACCGTCGACAATGACTGTACGGCGGGGCCCGGCCGGCAAGTTGTCATCCATGGGGTGATCCTTGGTGGGCGGTGATGGTGAAGCAGCGGATTATGGCCTACCCGGCGGGGTGACCCCAAGCGATCTCCAACATTACTAGCTTTCAGCCGAGGGAGTGTCTTGCCGTTGAGGTTTCTCAGAGAGTGGCGGCGCCGGCGTATCGTCGGCCGGCGGAGGCTGCCGACGGGGGCGTGGCATATTGCCGAGCGGGCCTTGCCGGCATTGAAACGCCTCGATTCGAAGCGGCGTGAGCGGCTGACGGAGTTGGCCGTCCTCTTTGTTCACGAAAAGCGTTTCGAAGGCGTGGCTGGCGCCGCACTGCATCCGGACCAGATGGGGGGGGTCGCCCTGCAGGCGTGTCTGCCGTTGTTGGAACTCGGTTCCGATTGGTACCGGCCGTGGACCACCGTCCTCGTCTATCCGGGCGGTTTTCTCGCCACCCACGAGTACGAAGACGAGTACGGCATTGTCCACCGGGAAGACGCGCCGTTGATCGGCGAGGCGTGGGAGGGCGGCCCGTTGATCCTGTCACTGGAGGACGCGTTGCGGCCGGCCGCCGGAACCAACGTGGTCATCCACGAGTGCGCCCATAAGATCGATATGCGCCAGGGGGCGGTCAACGGCCTGCCGCCGCTGCCCCGGACAATGCCGTTGGAATCCTGGTCCACGGCCTTCGAGCGTGCTTACAGCGAGTTGCGGGAGGCTGGGGAGAGGGGGGAGGAGACGCCGGTCGACCCCTACGCGGCGGAAGATCCGGGAGAGTTTTTCGCCGTCGCGGTCGAGACGTTCTACGCCGATCCGGAGCGCCTTTACAAGGCGTTCCCCGAGGTCTACCGGCAGCTGCAGGCCTTCTTCGCCTTCGATCCCGTAACGGGTTCCGTAAGGTGAGTAAGCGCTTGGCCCCCGCCGGGGGCCAAGCGCCGGATCGCGCGGACAACCGTCAGCCGTCGTTCCCGTCGTACTGCCCGATACCCCGCTCCTGCATCGCCTCGACGATGACATCCAGGCTACCGGGATCGTCGATCGTGGAGGGGGTCGGCACCTTCTCCGGGTCTTCCTGAGACAACGAACGGATGGTCTTTCTCAGGATCTTCCCGGAGCGTGTCTTCGGCAGCTTCGAGACCACTGCCACTTGGCGCATCGCCGCGATGGCGCCGATCTCATTGCGGACCGCCTGCACCAGCTCTTTCTCCAACTGCTCCGGAGCGATATCCACGCCGTCCTTGAGCACCACAAAGGCCACCGGCAGCTCGCCCTTCAGCTCGTCGTGGATGCCCACCACGGCACACTCGGCCACCGCGGCGTGACCGCCGATAACCTCTTCCATCTCGCCAGTGGAGAGACGGTGTCCGGCGATATTGATGACGTCGTCGACGCGCCCCATGATGAAGACGTAGCCTTCCTCGTCGATGAAGCCGCCGTCCGACGTGTCGTAGAAACCGGAGAATCGCTCCAGATACGACTTCTTAAAGCGGGCGTCATCGTTCCACAGCGTGGGCAGGCAGCCCGGAGGCAGCGGCAATTGGACCGCCAGGTTGCCCTGTTGTCCGGCCGGAAGTTCTTGCCCGTTATCGTTGAGCACCCGGATATCGTAGCCGGGGACCGGCAGCGAGGCAGAGCCGCTCTTGACCGGATGAGGCTCGATGCCCATCGGGTTGGCAACGATTGCCCAGCCGGTCTCCGTCTGCCACCAGTGATCCACCACCGGCCGCTTCAGCGTCGACGACAGCCACTCGTAGGTCGGAGGGTCGAGGCGCTCACCGGCGACGAAGACGTTCTTCAGGCAGGAGATATCGTACTTCTCCAGGTGTTTCGCTTCGGGATCCTCCTTCTTGACGGCGCGGAAGGCGGTTGGAGCGGTAAAGAACGCCTTGGCCTTGTGCTCCGAGATGACCCGCCAGAAGGCCCCGGCGTCCGGCGTCCGCACCGGCTTGCCCTCGTAGACCACCGAGGTGCAACCGCGAATCAGCGGCGCGTAGACGATATAGGAGTGGCCCACGACCCAGCCTACGTCGGAGGCGGTCCAGAAAACCTCACCGGGGTGGAGGTCGTAGATGGTCTCCATGCTGAAGTTCAGCGCCACCGCGTAGCCACCGGAGTCCCTGACCACGCCCTTCGGTTTTCCGGTGGTCCCGGAGGTATAGAGGATGTAGAGCGGATCGGTGGCGTCGACCGGCACCGGATCGACGGCTTGGGCGCCGGCCATCAGGTCGTTCCAGTCGTGATCACGCCCCGGCTGGAGTTCGGCTGCCGCCTGCGGGCGCTGGACGATCACCGTGTTGTCGGGAGAGTGATCCGCGCGGCGCAGCGCTTCGTCCACCAACGGCTTATAGGGGATAACCCGCTCGAACTCGATGCCGCAACTCGCCGTCAACAGGGCCTTCGGTTGCGCGTCGTTAATGCGGATTGCCAACTCGTTGGGGGAGAACCCGCCGAAGACCACGGAGTGGATGGCGCCCAGCCGCGCGCATGCGAGCATGGAAATGATGGCCTCGGGGATCATTGGCATGTAGATGATCACCCGGTCCCCTTTGTCGACGCCGAGGCCGCGCAACATGCCCGCGGCCCGGGCGACCTCATCGCGCAATTCCCGGTAGGTGAAACGCTTCTGCGTCGCGGTCACCGGGGAGTCGTAGATAATCGCGGTCTGATCGCCGCGCCCGCCATCGACGTGAGCGTCCAGCGCCAAGTGAGCCACGTTGAGCTGCCCGCCACGGAACCAGCGGTAGAAACCGCGCTCGTCTTTGCTGAGGATCTCGGATGGAGGCTGGAACCAGTCCAGCTTCTCCGCCTGCTTACGCCAGAACGCTTCACGGTCCTGGATGGACTCCGTATAGACGTCGCGGTAGCCCATGGCTCTCCTCCACTGTTGGTTGTATTACGGTTGAGCGGCGCCGGGTTTGCGAATACCCGTTTTGGATCAGAACGCTCAAGGCGCCGCGCGGATGATCTCAACAATCTACATTGCCAGTAGGGCAATGGGAACCCGTATTTTTATGTAACCAATTGATTTACAAATTCAATGCGACCTTTCTGCGGTCCCTTTGCTCAGACAATGGTTCGGGCGATATAGGACTCGAGAAAATCGGCCAAGCGCTCACTCTCCTCCAGGCCAAAGACCATCACGCCAGGCGGGACGACCTCCGGGGAGTCGGTAACCACCGCCAGTAACTCCGGGTCGTCCCACTCGGGGACCGGTTTGCCGGAACCCGCACGGTGGACCAGGATCTTGGGCACAGGCGCCTGGCGAAACCCCTCTGCCAGTATAAACTCGGCTCGAGCCGAGTCGATCGCCTTCGCCCGTTCATGCAGCGGGATCTCCCCGTCGGTCGGATTCTCGACCAGCAGTGCCCACCGTCTCTCCGAGACCACCATGACCTGACCGGCGCCGGCCTCCCGCAGGCGGTGACTATCCTTTCCCGGGCGGTCCATGTCGAACCCGCAGTGGGCGTGCTTGATCAGCGCCGGCATGCGCCCCCGGTGGCGAAGTTCCGCCACCAACTCAACCAATAGCGTCGTCTTGCCCGACCCGGAATAACCGGCAAAGGCGATGATCGGTAACGGAGATTCAGCCATTACTCTCTATCTTTTAGTCGGTCATAGTGAGTTTGTCGTATTCCGCACGCTACCGTTCATTGCGGATCCGCGGTGGGACTCTGCTGCGGCGCGGCGTAAAATGGTGCAGGCGCTTCGCTGGTCAACGGGGGCGCCGGGGCGAAATGCTCGCCGAAACGCTCGGCGTGGCGTCGCAACGCAGAGGCGATATCGGCAACCCCGCGCCGATCCATGTAGCGGAAGGGACCGCCGCGGAAGGGCGGAAAGCCGATCCCCAAGACCGCGGCGAGATCGCCGTCCCGGGGGCAACGGATGACCCCTTCCTCCAGGCAGTACGCCGCCTCGTTCAAAAGGGGCAGTATCGCGCGATCGAGAATCTCCTCGCTCGCGAATCCGCTCCGCACCGGTGTGACGCCCAATAGTTTGTAGACGGCGGGATCGGGCACCTTTCGGCCGCTCTTGCTCCGGCGGTAAAACTTGCCCGGACCGCTCTCCAGCATGCGCTCGACAAGCCCCGGCGTTGCCATACGAGGGCCGAAAGCATCCTGCAGCACGGGTTGCACTCTGGCGGCGACCGATAGGCCGACTTGGTCCAGCAGCTCAAACGGCCCCAGCGGAAAGCCGAACTTCTTCAGCGTCCGGTCAATCTCATCCATGGCAAAGCCATCCAGGAGCAGGCGGCCGGCTTCATTCAGGTAGGGCGCCAGGATGCGATTGACAAAAAATCCAGGCCGGTCCGCGACGATCAGCGGTGTCTTGCCTTGAGCGCGGGCGAGCTTGGCCGCGGTGGCCACGACATCGGGGGCGGTCCCCTGGTGGGGGATGACTTCCACCAGCCGCATCTTCTCTACCGGGGAGAAGTAGTGCATTCCAACTACATTGGATGGCTCCCGGGCCCCCTCCGCGATCGATGCGATGGGCAGCGACGAGGTGTTCGACGCGAAGACGGCGCCTTCACGGGCCTGAGCCTCATACTCGGCCAACACCTTCCGCTTCAGTTCGATCTCTTCGAAAACCGCTTCGACAATCAGATCTATGCTGTTGAATCCATTGGATTCCGTCGTCAATGTCAGCCGCCGGCGCGCCTGTTCGGCCTGAAACGGCGTAAGGGCTCCCCGTTGGGTCCGCCGGTCAATATGATCGACAATATGCCGCGATGCCCGGGCCAGCGCCTCGGCCGAAGGATCGCGAACACGAACCGGAAGACCGGCGTGCTCCACCGTGACCGCCGAGATCCCGGCGCCCATCAGACCGCCGCCGATAACCCCGATCCGTTCCAGCGGCCGGGGGTCGGCGTCGGTGAATCGCTCCTTCTTGATCGCTGTCGAAGCGAAGTAGAGGAAGCGCAGTTCTTGGGCTTCCGGAGTGACCGCCAAACGGCCGAAGGTCTCCGCCTCGGCCTTGAGGCCGGCCTCCACCCCCTCGGCAAGGCCGATCTCCACACAACGGATGATCGCCTCGGTGGCGGGGTAGTTACCGTAGGTCTTGTGCCAAGTTCGACGGCGCACCTCGTGCAAAAGGAGGGTGCGCCCGGCGGGGTTTCCTTCCGTAATCCAGTGCAGCACGCGCCGAGTCCATGGGCGGGCCGGCCTTTCATCCGGCTCCCGGATCTTCCGCACGGCCGCCGTGGCCAGGTGGGCGGCCGGAACACACTCATCCACGAGGCCCAACGCGCGGGCTCTGTCCGGACGGATCTGTCTGCCGGTGAGCATCAAATCGAGCGCCGCGCCCGTTCCAATATGGCGAGGCAGGCGTTGGGTGCCGCCACTGCCGGGGAGGACACCGATCTTCACCTCGGGCAGGCCGAGACGGGTCACCGGTTCGTCGGTGCAGATCCGATACCGGCATGCCAAGGCGATCTCGAGCCCGCCACCGAGGCAGAGACCGTGAATCGCCGCAACGACCGGAACTTCCAGCGCTTCCAGGCGGCCGCAAAACCTCTGGCCGGCGAGAGCGAGCGCTGAAGCCTCCGCGGCGTCGGCACAGCGATCGAGCATGCGAATATCGGCACCGGACAGGAACGAGTCCGCTTTGCCGCTTCGCAGGATAACTCCCGTCAGACCGGAATCCCGCTCCAGTTGATCCAATAAGGCTTCCGCCTCATCGAGATGCTCGGCACGCAAGACGTTGTACGCCTCGTCCGGTACATCCAGTGTTACCCAGGCGACGCCGTTGCCGTCGATCTCGGTGGTAAAGACCTTCCTTTCGACCATTAAATCCTCTCCAAAACCATGGCAACGCCGAGTCCACCGGCAGCACACGCGGTCACTAGCGCGGTGCTCTCTTGTCTGCGCCGCAACTCATTCAGCGCCTGTACCACCAGCCGCCCGCCGGTCGCGGCGAAGGGATGTCCGAACGCGATAGAGCCCCCGTTGACGTTGAACCTCTGCGGATCGACCTCGCCCAGGGGGCGGGAACGCCCCAGCACATCCTTCGCGAACTTCGCTGACCGCCATACCCTCAGGTTGGCCAAGACTTGGGCCGCGAAGGCCTCGTGAAACTCCACGATATCCACATCCTCCAGCTTGAGACCGGCGCGCTCCAAGGCCAACGGCACGGCGAATGAAGGTCCCAACAATCCATCGTGAAACGGATCGTTGCCGGTCATTGCCCAGGACCGGATCGCTCCCAACGGAGCGATCCCGAGCGTCCGGGCCCTGCTGGCGCGCATCAACAGCAAGCTGCACGCCCCATCGGTCAACGGCGGCGAGTTCCCGGCTGTAACGGTCCCGTAACGCCGATCAAAGGCGGGGCGTAGTTTACCCAACGTTTCGAGATTCGTATCGGGGCGCACAGGAGAGTCTTTATGGATAGTGTGGAAATGCGGAGGAGGGGAACACAGGGCAACTTCCACGTCCAGTAGCCCGGCCGCCCAGGCGTCCGCCGCCTTGCGATGGGATTCAGCTGCCAGGGCGTCCTGCTCACCCCGCCCAATCCCATAATCGCGGGCCATCTGCTCGGCGATGTCCCCCATGCGTAAGCCGGTGGAGTAGTCACGAATTGCGGGGGCGCGAGGAATCAAGTGGCGTGGACGGACATGGGAGAACGCCGCAAGGCGTTGGAGAAGCCCCTTACTCCGGGATGCGCGAGTGAGCGCGTCGGCCAATACCCTGGAGACCTGAATGGGCAGGACGGATGCGGAATCGGCGCCGCCGCCGATCCCTACCTCGATCTCGTTGCACAACAGCGCCCGGGCGATATCGGTGACGGCCCACAGGCTGGTGGTGCAAGCGCGCGAGACGGCTACCGCATCGGTTGCCGGACGCAGACCGGAGGCGAGCGCCACCTCCCGGGCGACATTGGGCGCCTCCGGAATGAGGATGACCTGGCCGTAAACAATGCGATCGATCATCCCGGGGTCGACTCCGGAGCGTGCCACCAACTCCGCAGTGGCGACGCTGCCCAGCTCGATTCCGTTCCACCCAGCCAATTCGCCAAACTGCCGGGCGAACGGGGTGCGGACGCCGTCGACAATGACCACTGGATCCTTGCCACCGGCGACCATCCGGTCCGCGGTCACGGTTCGCTCTCCATTGTGCCGATCACATTGTCCATCCTTCCGCGGGCCCCGGCTCAAAAGGTTACTAGCCTTTGAGAAGGACGGGGCGAAAGCTTAGTAGTATCACTTGAAAAGAGTCTCCACGCTCCCTAGTTACCACAGACAGGAGGTTGAAGTATGGAATTCAAGGACTACTACAAGATCCTCGGCGTGAATGAGAGCGCCGGCCAGGACGAGATCAAGCGCGCGTACCGCAAGCTGGCCCGGCGCTACCACCCCGATGTTAGCAAGGAGCCGGATGCCGAACAGCGTTTCAAGGAGGTCGGCGAAGCCTACGAGGCGCTCAAGGATCCGGAGAAGAGGGCGGCCTACGACCGGTTGAAACAGGGCGGCTACCGTGGAGGAGAACCTTTCACTGCGCCTCCGGATTGGGACGAGGCCGGTTTCAGTTTCCACGGTGGCGGCTTCACGGACGCCGGCGAGTTTAGCGATTTCTTCGAGTCCCTCTTCGGCCGCAGCGGCCCCGAACGCGGCTTCAGGGGGTACCGTTTCCAGGAGCCGGCTTACGATCAACGCGCGCGGGTGAGCATCGATCTGGAGGACGCGTTTCACGGTACGACAAGGACGTTCCAACTGCCCGATAACACTGGATCGGCCGTACGCACCGTTAAGGTCAATATCCCCAAGGGGATCACCGCTGGGCAGCAGATCCGCTTGGCCGGGCAGGGCGGGGGGAGCGGCAAGAACCGCGGGGATCTCTATCTGGAAGTAGAATTCCGGCCCCACCGCCTGTACCACCCGGAGGGGCGCGACATCTTTTTGGATCTGCCCATTACACCATGGGAAGCGGCCCTCGGTGAGACGGTCAAGGTCCCGACGTTGGGCGGCCATGTCGAACTGCGGATACCACCCGGCTCCCAAAGCGGGCGAAAGCTCCGGCTCAAGGGACGGGGCCTGCCAGGCTCCCCGCCGGGAGATCAATATGTGGTGTTAAAGATCGTCACCCCCCGGGCGGAAACCCCCGAAGCCGAAGAGATCTATAGGCGGATGGCCGAGACCATGGCGTGGAATCCCCGGCACGAGATGGAGGCGTGAGAGATGGCCGTAGAGCGCAAGCCCCTTACCGGGCAGGTGGTGGATGAAGTGCCGGTTACCCTGGCGGAATTGTGCAGCCGCTGTGGCGTAACGGCGGAACTGGTATGGGAGATGGTGGATGAGGGGGTGATCGAGCCGATGGAGAGCGCCGACAGGGAGTGGCGGTTCTCCGGACCGTGCGTGTGGCGCGTCCATACCGTGGTCCGCCTGACCCGCGATCTCCGGGTCAACCTGCCGGGCGCGGCCCTGGCGGTCGAGTTGATCGAAGAGCGGGATACATTGCGGACCCGCCTGCGGAGAAACACCCTATCACGATAGCTGTGGATAACCCTGTGGAATAGTTCTTGAGGAGCCCTCCAAGCAGGCGTTCATTCGTCCGTTCGGGGGCTCCGTGCAGCGTTTGGTCCGCATAGTAATTTTCATTAATACAATTGCTTGACGTAACTTATTGATGTTAGGTGAGGATGTCATCGAAGACGCTGGAAATACAGTGGCCGGTTGTGTACAAGACGTAGTGCCTATGAAGACCGTATTCCTCGATGGCGACTCTCTTGAGCCCGGCGACTTGGACCTGGGCGTGTTGGAGCGCTGTGTCCCGAACTTGTCCCTATACGGCGCGACCGCTCCGGACGAAACGCTCTCGCGTGTTCTCGGCTGCGAGGCGGTCATCGTCAACAAAGTCGAATTGACAGAAGAGATCCTGGCGGCGGCTGTTCCTCGTGGCCTGCGTTTGATCGTTGTGGCCGCCACCGGAGTGAACAACGTCGACCTGCAGGCCGCGCGGGATCTTGGGGTAACCGTCTGCAACTGCCGCGCATACGGTACGGAGTCGGTGGCCCAGCACGCCCTTGCCCTGATGCTGAATCTTTTCACCCATATCCCTGAATATCGCGAGGACGTGCGTCGGGGCGAGTGGTGCCGCAGCAAGGGCTTCTGCCTTTTGAACCGCCCGATCCGCGAGGCCGCCGGTAAGCGGCTCGGGATCGTCGGTTACGGAACATTGGGCAGACGATTCGCGGAATTGGCATCGGCGATGGGAATGGAAGTGTGGATCTCGGAACGTTCGGGGGGCGTCACCGCACGGGAAGGGCGCGTCCCGTTCCCGGAGTTGGTGCGAGCGGTGGATGTGCTGAGCCTGCACTGCCCGTTGACCGAGGCGACGGCCCGCCTCATCGATACCGATGTGCTACACGCCATGCGTGCCGACGCTGTTTTGATCAACACCGCCCGCGGCGGCCTGGTCGACGAAGAGGCGTTGGCCGACGCGCTGCGGCGGGGGGTTATCGGTGGGGCGGGGATCGATGTACTCAGTGCGGAACCACCCGCCACCGATCACCCGCTGCTCGCCCCGGACATTCCCAATCTGCTTGTCACGCCACACTGCGCGTGGGGCAGCCGGGATGCGCGCCAGCGGATCGTTGACCAGATCGCGGAGGCGTTGCATGCCTATATGGCGTCTTCGCCGGTGCGCGTGGTCGAGCCGGTTACGGCTCATTAGAAACCTTACGGAGGCAGGAATGGCTCACTCGGATTGTCAGTTTGCGATCGTTACCGGCGGCGGCACCGGGTTAGGCCGTGCTATCGCGCTCGCCCTGGCCCACCGCGGATACCGTGTGCTGGTCACCGGCCGCAGGGCGGGGTTGCTGGAAGAGACCGCCGCGCAAGCGCCGAACCGTATCGATGCGGTCGCCGCCGACATCTCGGCCCCGGACGGCCGGGAGCGTATCGCGCAAGCGATCCCCGCCGAGGGCGTGATCCGTTGCTTGATCCACAACGCCGGAGTCCTCGATCCCGTCGGGCCGCTGCGGTCCGTCCAGCTCGACGGCTGGCGAACGGCTATGGCGATCAACGTGGAAGGCCCGGTCTTTCTGACGCAGGCGTTGCTGCCGAAAATGGAACGGGGTGGGCGTATCGCCCATATCGGTTCCGGCGCGGCCCACAAGGCGATGCCGGGGTGGGGGGCATACTGCGCGGGCAAGGCGGCGCTCCATATGGTCTACCAGGTCTACCGCGAAGAGCTCCACGACCTGGGCGTCCTGGTCGGATCGGTTCGTCCCGGCGTCGTCGATACACCGATGCAGGACCACATCCGTCGGCAAAGTCCTGACCGCTTCCCGGCGGTGAAGCGTTTTATCCAACTCAAGGAGAGCGGCCAACTCCATCCCGCGGAGGATGCCGCCGCCTTCGCCGTCTGGGCACTGCTGGACACCGGCGATCGTGAATACGCCGCCGCCGAGTGGGACATCGGCAATCCTGAGCACTATCAGCGCTGGCAGTCGTTCCAGCGTAGCGAGTAGTTGGGGGGGCGCGGCACCCATCTTTGAGCACGCCGTCCCCGCACTGGAGCGGGGCGGCGCAATCCCTTCCTGAGCGGCGAGTATCGTCCGTCCGCACTGCAGCGGGCCAGGCTTCTGCGTCCCTGTCTGTCATTTAACATAATATACATTATGCGCACTTCACATGGTGTGGCGGCTCGCACCGCGGACTGAAAAGAACCCTCAACACGCCGCATCCGCTCCACCGCGGATGCGCCGGAATCGACCATCGGGTGCGTATAATCTTCGACAAGACCTTGAACTGAATTGGACGCCCTATGCCGCGACATCCTGAGTTTCCCCACGAGAACGGAATCCTCTACCTGAACCATGCGGGGGTTGGCCCTTGGCCAAAGCGGACGCGGGACGCCGTCGTCTCCTTTGCCGAGGAATGCACCGTTCGTGGAGCCAGTGAGTATCCGCGCTGGGTCGAAGTCGAGACACGGCTGCGCGGGCGGTTGGCGCGATTGATGCGCGCGTCGTCGCCCGAAGATGTCGTACTAGTGAAGAATACGTCGGAGGGGCTATCTCTGATCGCCCACGGACTGGAGTGGCGAGCCGGTGACGAAGTCGTCATCAACGATCAGGAGTTTCCATCCAACCGGTGGGTCTGGGAGTCACTGAATGCCGCCTACGGCGTCACCGTCCGGCGTGTGCGTCTGGACGACGGCCCGACCCCCGAGGACGCCCTTATCGCCGCAATGTCGCCGCGTACCAGGCTGCTGCCGGTAAGTAGCATCCAATACGGAACGGGATTGCGTATGGACCTTCCCAAATTGGCGGAAGCGTGCCGCGCGCGCGGGATCCTGTTATGCGTTGATGCGATTCAAACCTTGGGGGCCATACCGCTCGATGTCGACGCGGATTTCGTCGTTGCCGACGGCCATAAGTGGATGATGGGGCCCGAAGGGCTTGGCGGTCTCTACATCCGTCCCGACCTGCGCAACGATTTGCGCGTCTGGCAGATCGGGTGGCACATGGTCGAACATCTCGGCGAATTCGACCGTGCCGTGTGGCAACCGGCGGCTTCGGGACGGCGCTTTGAGTGCGGCAGCCCGAATCTGCTCGGCGCCCATGCCCTGGACGCCAGCCTGTCGTTAATCGAAGAGGTCGGTGCGGACCGTGTCGCCTCCCTCGTGCTCGACAACGCCCGGTATCTGTTTGAAGGCGCGGCGCGGCGCGGGTACCGAGTGATCACCCCCACCGGTGAGGATCGGCACGGTGGTATCGTGACCTTCTCGGTTCCGCGCTGCCCCGCCCCGGCGCTCCAAAAGGCCCTCGCGGCGGCGGGGGTGATCTGCGCCGAGCGGTGCGGCGGTATACGCTTCTCGCCCCACTTCTACAATGATCGAGAGGAGCTGGACGAAGCACTGGACCGCGTGGAGACGTTATCCAAGGAGGCTGGCCGTGATCCGTAAGTTGCACTACTCGATATGGAACTCGTTCGTACAGTGGATGGGTCGGGATCGCCCGGCGGCGGACGACCCGCTGTACGACTTCCCCCGGATTGCGTTTGAAAGCTGAGTCTAAGCCTTCCGTAAAGCTAGGAACGCTTTTTCCAGGCGGATACCGCGTCCAGCAAAATGGCCTCCGCCGCCAAGCGCCCGTTCAACGGCTGCTCCAGTGCCCGTAGATGCTCTGCCAAGCGTTCCAGCACAAGATGTAGTACCGCATCGTCGCCGGCGCTGTTCGAGAGCGCCGCCACGCGCTCCGGTTCCACCGTCGCCGGGAGGCCGCCGGCGCGCATGCGGAGTATATCCGTCACGATCAACATGACCCAGCGGCCCAGCCGCTGGGGAGCGTTCTCCCACTCGCGGGCCAAAACGACGGGATCGCTCCCCGACGCAGCGGCGGCCAAGTGTTTGAGCGCGGTACGAAACAGTCCGGTGCCGCCGGATGAAAGCAGCCTCTCGGCCGCCATGGGCATCCCGGCGCTCAGCGCCAGGGCCAGATCGACTTCCCGCTCATCCGCATCGACCCGTCGGCCGAGCCACTCCAGTGCCAACTCACGGGACGGGGGGGGCAGTGTGACGATAGCGCATCGGCTACGGACGGTCGGCGGCAACCGCCGCGGGTTGCCGGTGGTCAGGATCAGTTGCACGCCGGACGGCGGCTCTTCGAGAAACTTTAGTAGGCTGTTGGCGGCGGACCGATTCATTCGCTCCGCCGGGATAATCACGGCGACACGGGCTCCGCCCATCTGCGGGCTGAGCTGCATGAACGACAGCAACTCGCGGATGTCGTTTACAACGATAGAACCACCCTCCTCCCCCTTTTCCCGTTCATCGGCGTGGAGCAGGCGGAGATCCGGGTGCGTTCCGGCCTCCGTAAGACGGCACGCGGGGCATGCGCCGCACGGCTCCGGTGCCGCTCCCGCACAGAGAAGCGAGCGGGCCAGAGTCTCCGCGAGCCACTGTTTCCCGACCCCCGGGCGGCCCGAGAGCAATATGGCATGGTGGAGTTCACCGTCCCCGTGGCGCTGCGCCAACCGCACCAGCGTGCCAGCGAGCCACGGCGGCATGGGGCCGGACTTCGCGCTCACTCCGTGCCTCCGGTCACGACCCTCGTCACAAAGGACTCCACCGAGGCAGCCACGTCGCTGGCGACCACCTCGGGAGATCTTGACGCATCGATGCGGTGTACGCGGGCGGGATCGTCGTCGGCACGTTTCAGATACGCCCCTCGCACCGCCTCGAAGAACGCTTGCTCTTCCTGTTCAAAGCGGTCAGCCTCCCCCGCCCGGGCGGCCGCCCGCCCCAGCCCCACCGAGACCGGCACGTCGAGGAAGAGGGTCAGGTCAGGCTGGAATCCGTTCTGGAGCCACTCTTCGAGAGCGGCGATACGCTGCGAATCGATCCCGCGCCCTCCTCCCTGGTAGGCGTAGCTGGCGTCGGTAAAGCGGTCGCTGACCACCCACTGCCCGCGCTCCAATGCGGGCAGGATTACTTTCTGCAAGTGTTCCGCGCGCGCGGCGAAGACGGCCAGGAGTTCCGCTTCGGCGCTCATGCCGCGGTGGCGGGGATCGAGCAGCAACTCCCGCAAGGCCTCGCCCACCGGTGTGCCACCGGGCTCACGGGTAAGCACGGGGTCCAAGCCACGCCGTTGCAAGGTCTCCACTACCGCATGGAGGCAAGAGGTCTTTCCCGCGCCTTCCAGGCCCTCCAGGGTGACGAAACGCCCCTTTTTTGGAGCCTTGGCGGCCACTACTCCTGCCCCAGGATATAGCGGCGGACCGCGCGATTATGCTCTTCCAACGTGGCCGAAAAGTGGTGGCTGCCGTCCCCCCGGGAGACGAAGTAGAGCACATCCCCCGGCTCCGGATCGACGGCCGCCTCAATCGCGGCGCTGCCCGGCATGGCGATGGGAGTGGGCGGTAGACCGTGCCGGGTATAGGTGTTGTAAGGCGTATCGGTACGCAAGTGCCGGGTACGCAGCCGATCCTCCAACTCCTCTTCCAGGCCATAGATGACGGTCGGGTCGGTTTGCAGCCGCATCCCCTGCTCCAGACGTCGGGTAAAGACGCCGGCAACGCGTCTGCGCTCCTCGGGGACGCCGGTCTCTCGTTCAACAATGGACGCGAGGATCAGTGCCTCGTAGGCGCTATCCAGCGGCAGATCCGGCTTTCGGCGTGCCCATATCTCATCGAGACGGCGCTCCATTCTCCGGTATGCGCGCTGGAGGATGCGCCGATCCGGCGTGCCGCGCGGGAACTGATACGTGCTCGGATAGAAACGGCCTTCCGGATGCTGCCCCTCATAGCCCAACTCAGCCATAATCTCTTCATCGGACAGCCCGAACAGGGTCTGCTCGACGGCGGGGTGCCGTCCCAACTCTTCGATGACGCGCTGGAAAGTCCATCCCTCGACGATCGTCAACCGGTACTGGATGACCTGCCCAGACACGATTTGCCGAAGAAGGGTGAGTGGCGTTGCGCCCGGCTCCACCAAGTACTCACCGGCCTGCATCCGGGACGCCTCGCCGGTCAACCGGCCGTAAATACGGAGCGCCAACGCATCGGCCCCGCTCATCCAACCCCGTTCGTGGATGGTCACAGCCAACCGGTCGAGAGACGTGCCCCGCGGCAACTCGACCGTGCCCGGCGCATCTCCCAGTTCAAGCGGTTGCTGGAGGCTCCAGTACATCGCGCCGGCGAGCAGCACCGGGGTCGACAGGAGCAGGAGCGAAACGGCGACGAGAATGCGCATCCGCGCTTTCCCGATCAGTGACATACCTTATCCTCCAACGATTCCCGGGGGGACAAAGCAGTCAGCGGCCAGTTCCGCAAGGAAACGGTCCGCAACCGGACCACGCGCCACGGGGCGTCCCTCGACGCTCCGGACGGGCCAGAGCCCGATCATGCTGTTGGTTAGAAACATCTCTTCCATCTCGGGGATCTCCTCCGGATAGATCCGACGGATCTCCGTCGGCAACCCCCACTCTTTTGCGCGTTTTAAGACGATTTGGCGCACAACGCCGTCCACGCCCGCCTCGTCCAGCGGGGGCGTGATCAACGCGCCTGCTCGAACCGCAAAGATATTCGTCGCCGTACCCTCCACCAGAAAGCCATTGTTATCCAACATCAGGCCCTCGGCAATGGCCAAATCCCGCCACTCCGATCGCGCCAACACCTGCTCCAGACGGTTGAGGTGCTTCAAGCCCGCCAACCGGGCCTGCGGGGCGAGTCGGGTCTCGCAGATACGCACATCGGCGCCTTGCCAGTACTCCGGCGGATAGCCCGGGGGCTCGTGGAGGGTCAGGATTCGCGTCGGGAGCGGCCGTCCCGGAGTGCGGTATCCCCGCCCCTCTCCCGGCCCGCGGGTGTAGAGGACCTTGAGGGCGCCGGTGGAGGCCTTCCGGACCAGATAGCGCACCTCCTCGCGAATCGTGGTCAGCGGCGGCGGCGGCATCCCCAGACGGCGGGCACCGGCCTCCATCCGGTCCATATGCCGCTCCCACAGGCGCGGCTCGCCATCTATGACCGCCACGGTCTCGAACAGGCCGTCACCGTAGGTCAGTCCGCGGTCATCCGGGCTAACTACGGTGCCGGAGCGGCCATTGACTAGGTGCTCGCCAATCACGGGGCCTTAATCCATACACCGGAAGACGAGGGAGCCGTTGGTCCCCCCGAAACCGAAAGAGTTGGACAGGACGGCCCGAATCGGTCTGGCTTGGGCCTCTCCCGCCACCAGATTGAGTTCCGCGCAGGACGGTTCCGGCTTTTCCAGATTGATGGTGGGCGGCGCCACCCCATCCCGGATGGCCAACACGGAGAAGACCGCCTCCAAACCGCCGGCGGCGCCGAGCAGATGCCCGGTCATGGACTTGGTGGAACTCAGGGCCACGCGGGAGGAGTACTCGCGAAACATTCGGCGTACGGCCTCCGCCTCGGCAATATCGCCGACCTGCGTGGACGTGCCGTGGGCATTGATATAGTCGATGCCGTCGGGGGTTAGGCCAGCGTCCTCCAAAGCGCGCTCCATGCAACGCCGGGCGCCGTCTCCATCCTTGCGCGGCTGGGTGATGTGATGCGCGTCGGCGCTCATCCCGTAGCCCGCCAACTCGGCGTAGATCTCGGCGCC
>SKJZ01000185.1 GCA_007121755.1 Halorhodospira sp.
CGTCTCCGGCGGCGCCGCCACCCGCCACGTCACCTCCGCCGCCGTCGCCGCCAGCAGCACCACCGCGACCAGCGCCGCGGCGAAGCCGGCACGCCGCACCCAAGGCGCCCCCGTCTCCGGGGAGGCCAGACTCGTCAAGCTTCGCAAGGCGTTTACCATCGGGGCATTGTAGGGCTTGCGCGGCGCGGCGCGCTATCCCGGGGGCCGCTTGTCCGGGGAGGGTTTCGCGTCCATTATACGGTCGGCGTTGCTCGAAGCCCCCCGTAATCCCTAGGCAGTGGTACGCTCACAGTTCCACAACCCATACAGGGGAGCGAAACAGCGGAGATGATGAAGCAGCGACGACAAAGCGGTTTTACTCTGATCGAGATCATGGTGGTGGTGGTGATCCTCGGCATCCTGGCCGGGGTCGTCGTGCCGCGGATCATGGATCGTCCCGACACGGCGCGGATCAGCGCCGCCCAGCACGATATCCGCGCGATCGAGTCGGCGCTTAACCTCTACCGGCTCGACAACAACCACTACCCGAGCACCGACCAGGGCCTCGAAGCGTTGGTGGAGCCGCCGCGCGGCAACCCCGAGCCCCGTAACTGGCAGGGCTACCTCGACAGCGTGCCCAAGGATCCGTGGGGCAACGAGTACCAGTACCTGAACCCCGGAGAGCACGGCGATATCGACATCTTCAGCTACGGCGCAGATGGCCGCCCCGGGGGCGAGGGCGTCAATGCCGAGATCGGTAACTGGCAGATCGACTGAGGGCGCGATCCGCGGCTTTACCCTGCTGGAGTTGCTGGCGGTCATCGCCATCATCGCCGTGATTACCGGCATGGCGGTCCTGTCGCTGGGCGACGGCGGCCGCGACCGCGAGATGAGCGAGCACGCCCGGCGGTTGGCGACGCTGATGGAGTTGGCGCGCCAAGAGGTAATGCTCGGCGCGCCGACGGTCGGCGTCGCCTTCACGCGCCACGCCTACCACTTCCAGCATTTGCAGGAGGTGCGCGATGGCGTCCTCGAGTGGCGGGATATCCCCGGTGACGAGACGCTCCGGCCCCGCTCTCTGATCGACGACGAGGTCGAGTTCGAATTGACGGTCGAGGGGCGGCGGGCGCGATTGGAGTTCGACCCGGAGCAGCCCGCGCCGAATGTCTTCCTGGAGGCGAGCGGCGAGGTGACCCCCTTCGAACTGATCCTTACCGATGAGCGAGAGCCGGAGCGGCGGCTGCGCATCGTCGGCGAGATGGACGGCAGCTTCACCATCGAACGCCCTGACGAGAGTGGCAGGGGGTGGCGGTGATGGGACTCAAGGGGAGGCACCCCTCTGTTGTAGCGGATTCACGCGCCGCCGGGCGCAGGGATGCGCAGGAGGCGGCGCGTGCCTCGGAGGCGGGCGGGACGCCCGCCGAGAATGAGCGGAAACAGAGGGGTGCCTCCCCTTGAGTCCCATCACCGCCACCCCCTGCCACTCTCGCCGCCGCGACCACGGTTTCACTCTGATGGAAGTCCTGGTCGCCGTCGCCGTCCTCGCCATCGCCCTGGGCGCCGCCGTGCGTATCGGCAGCCAGACCGCCGGCAATGTGGTCGAACTGCGCGAGCGGGCCTACGCCGGCTGGGTCGCGGAGAACGAATTGGCCCGCGTCCAGGCCGGCATCGAACCGCTGAACGGACCGGGCCTGCGCAGCGGTACCGCCGAGATGGGCGGCATGGAGTGGGATTGGGAACTGACCGCCGAATTCACCGCCCCCCCCATCCCGGTCGACATCGAACTGGAAGGCCTGCTGCGGGTCGAAGTCGAGGTCTACCGCGAGGGCGAAACGGAACGCCCCGTCGCGGTCCGCGATGCCTGGCACCGGGTACCGAGGAGCGCCGATGAAACCAGTGATTAACAACGCCGGCTTCACCCTGCTGGAACTGCTGGTCGCCCTCTCCATCTTCGCCCTCGTCTCCACCATGGCCTACGGCGGGCTCCAAGTCGTCCTCGAAACCCGCGCCCGCGTCCAAGCCGAGGGCGAACGCCTCGGCGAGCTGCAACTCGTCATGGGCGTCATCGCCCGCGACTTGAGCCAGCACATCGACCGTACCTGGCGCGATCAATGGGGCGAACCACGCACCTCGATCGGCCTCGACCGCCTCGCCCTCGAACCGCGTCTCGAACTGATCCGCGCCGGCGGGCGGCCGGGCCACCAGCGCAGCGAATTGCGCCGCATCGGCTACGAATTGGATGACGGCGTGCTCTACCGGCTGATGTGGGCCGGCATCGACGGCGGCGGCGCTGAGCCGCACGGCCGCACCCGGCTGGCCGGCGACACCGACGATCCGCGGCGGCGCATCGAAGGGTGGCGGGTCGAGTTTTACTACCGCGACACCGGCGCCGTGGACGGCGGCGGGGACGGCGATCGCGTGCGCGTCACCGACGGCTGGCCGCCGACCGGCGAGGCCTCCCGGCTCGCGGAGTTGAAGGCGGTGGAGGTCATACTCGACCTGGAGCGCGGCGGAACCCTCCGCCGGCTGCTGCCGGTCAATAGCGGAGCCGAAGCGAACCCTCTTCCCCAGGAAGACGCTGAATAGCCCGTCGCAATGACGGGTCGGCACTGTTGTTGCACACTAGGCCCTATCCGGCTAAACTTAGTTTAGCTTGATCAACAGGCATGAAACCATGCAAGTCAATATCCACGAGGCGAAGACCCAGCTCTCAAAGCTGGCGGAGCTGGTGAGCAAAGGCCAAAAAGTCGTGATTGCCAAGGCGGGCAAGCCGTGCATGGACTTGGTCCCCCATCGGGAGGGCGGGGAGCGCAAACCCGGGCGCCTCAAAGGCTCCATCACGCTGGCCGAGGATTTCGATCAGACCCCGGACGAGGTGATCCGCTCCTTTGAGGATGATTAGATGCAACGGCTCCTGTTGGATACCCACGCCTTCCTGTGGTGGCTTGCCGATGACCCCGCGCTTGGGCCGAAGGCCCGGACCCTTATCGCGGACCCATCGAATCCGGTCTTCGTCAGCGCAGCAACCGGATGGGAGATCGCTATCAAGAAGGCCCTCGGTAAACTGGCCGCGCCCGACAACCTGGATGCCCTGGTAGAGAGCGAAGGGTTCTCACACCTGCCGGTCACCTTCTTTCATGGTGAGCAGGCCGGAGCACTTCCCGCCCGTCACAAGGACCCGTTCGACCGCATGCTCATCGCGCAGGCTCAGGCGGAGGGCTTGGTGATCATCACCCGTGACGAGGCAATCCGCGGCTACGGCGTCCGCACCTTCGACGCCGGGAGTTGATGGGTTGCCAGCGTGGGCTACTGCACCAACTGGTTGATCTCAAAAATCGGCAACAGGATCGCCAGGACGATGATCAGCACCACCCCGCCCATCGCCAGGATCAGTGCCGGCTCGAAGAGGCCAACCACCATGCCGGTGGTCGCTTCCAGCTCCTGCTCCTGACTCTCGGCCGCGCGTTCAAGCATGGAGTCGAGGGTACCGCCGGCCTCGCCGCTGGCGATCAGGTGGACCGTCATCGGCGGGAAGTGGCCGCTGCGCTCCAGCGCCCCGGCCAGCGATCCACCCTCGCGCACCTCGCGCGCGGCGGCCTCCACCGCCTCGCGCATCGCGACGTTGCCGACCACCTCGCCGGAGATGCGCAGCGCCTCAAGGATCGGCGCGCCCGACGCCGAGACGATGGAGAGGGTCCGGGCGAAGCGCGCCGCGTTGGCCCCCCGCACCATCCGCCCCACTAGCGGCATGCCCAGCAGGGCCTGATGCCAAACCCGGCGCGGTCCGGGCCGGCGCACCATGCGCGCCGCCACGAAGACCCCCGCCGCCAACGCCACCGCGACGTGCGCCCCGTGCGCCTGCACGGCCTCGCTGACGGCGATCAGGCTAATCGTCAGCAGCGGCAGCTCCTGGCCGATGTTGTCGAAGACCTGCACCACCTCCGGCACGACGTAGCCGAGCAGCGCCACCGTCACCAGCACCGCCATCACGGTCAGGATCGCCGGGTAGAAGAGCGCCAACTGCACCTTCTGGCGCATCTGCTGCCGCTTCTCGGCGTAGTCGGCGAGCCGCTCCAACACCACGTCCAGGTGGCCGGACTGCTCACCGGCCGCCACCGAGGTGCGGTAGATGTCGGGGAAGATATGCGGGAAGCCGGCCAGCGCCTGCGCCAGGCTGTGGCCCTCCGTGACGCGGGTGCGCACCGCCAAGAGGACGCTCTTCAACCGGCGGCGCTCGGTCTGCCGTGAGACGGCCCGCAACACCTCCTCCAGCGGCAGGCCGGAGCGCACCAGGGTCGCCATCTGCCGGGTGACCAGCGCCAGATCGCCGGCGCTGATGCCCCGGCGCGGCAGGCGCAGCCCGGCGCCGGCGGACGTGCGCTCGCGCTCCGAGACCTCGGCCACCGCCATCGGCGTCAGCCCCTGCTCCCGCAACCGGGCGCGGATCTGTCGCGGGCTGTCGCCCTCGATCACGCCGGTGCGGGTGCGGCCGGCTCCGTCCAGGGCTTGGTATTCGAAGGCGGGCACGGGGCGCTACATTACCTCACGCCACCCGGGCGGCGCCTCGATACCGGGGGAGCGGCCCCGCTGCGTCCCGCCCCGCTCCTCGAACGGCGGCGGCAAGTGCATCAGCTCCCGCGACTGGCGCAGCACCGGCACCAGTCCGTCGTCGAGGTAGGTCAGGCCGCGCGCCCGGCTGGCCAACTGGAAGTTGCGCATCAACTGGTACTTGGGGCTGGTCACCTCGCGGGCGTCGTCCCGCGTATAGACGATGCGCGGGCGGAGAAAGACCATCAGGTTGCGCTTCTCGGAACTGGTCCGCTCGTAGCGGAAGAGCCAACCGAGGCCGGGGATATCGCCGAGCCACGGCACCTGCTGGGTGGTGGTGCGCACCTGGTCGTCCATCAAACCGCCGAGGACGATCACTTGGCCGTCGTCGACCATCGCCGTGGTGTTGATCAGCCGCATGCTGGTGACCAGATCCTCCGCCCCCTCGGGCCGCTCCGCGACGGCCGAGACCTCCTTCTCGATCTCGAGCTTGATGGCGTCGCCCTCGTTGATCTGCGGCCGGATGCGCAACTGCACCCCGACGTCCTGCCGCTGTATAGAGGAGAACGCTTGACCCGAATCCTCAATGGCGCGCCCGGTGATGAACGGGACGTTCTGGCCGACGATGATCTCCGCCTCCTCGTTGTCCATCGTCATCACCGACGGCGTCGAAAGCACATTGGCGTCGGTATCGGCCGTCAGCGCGCGCAGCAGCAGACCGATGTTGCCGCCGGCGTCGGCGGCGCCGACAGTCGCGCCGTCGACGCGCGGCACCCCGGCCTGCGCCCCGGTAGCCGCCGCCTCGCCGATCGAAATCA
>SKJZ01000077.1 GCA_007121755.1 Halorhodospira sp.
CAGGACAGCTATAGTTTCGAGATAGCCGACATGTTCCTCGGTGGCGACGATGAACAGCAACTTCATGAAAAGTTTCGGGAGATCATGAGAAACCTGGATATACGTTTCTCCAAGGTCCTACCAACGAACTACGGTTGACGGGCGCGCCGCTCCGCGGGGCGGGCCGTTGACGGGAGATTCCATGGCGCGACGCACCTCCTTGATCGATCCGGACTACATCCGTGAACGATTGGTTTCGTTGGTCCGTATACCGTCGGTGACCGGTGAGGAAGATGCGGCGGTCGCGCAGGTCGCCAATTGGCTCCAGCAACACGACGCGGAGATCGATTACTGGAACGACGGCATCGCCTCGCTGCAGCGCGACCCGCGCTACCCCGGCCACGAGGTGGAACGGGCCTGGGCGCCGGTTGTGGTGGCAGTGATTCGCGGCGAGCAGCCCGGACCGACCGTCTTGTTGACTGGCCATATCGACGTCGTGCCGCCGGGAGACTACTCGCTGTGGCAAGACGAGCCGTTTTCCGGGGTGACCCGCGGCGATCGGGTGTACGGCTGCGGCGCAGCGGACATGAAGGCGGGTCTGGTGGCGGCCTTGGCTGCTTTCGAGTCTTTCGCCGAGGGCGGGCGGAACTTCCCCGGCCGGGTCATCTTCGCCGCCGTTCCCGCGGAGGAGGACAGCGGTCTCGGCACGCTGGCGGCGATTCGCGGCAATTGGCGGGCCGACGCGTGCATCATCCCCGAGCCCACTATGACTGACGGCTTCCCGGAACTGGTTATCGCGCACGCCGGCGCTATGTCGATGCGGGTGCGTGTCGCCGGGAAGGCGGCGCACGCCAGCAAGCGGCTTCAAGGGGAGAGCGCGCTCGACCACTTCATCAAGCTGTACGAGGCCATGCGGGCTGATGAGAAGGCGCTCAACGAGCGCGAGACCCACCCGTTGATGAAGCTCCATAAACTGCCTTACGCCACCAACGTCGGCATCATTAGGGGAGGCATCTGGTCCTCCAGTGTGATGGATTCTCTGGAGGCGATGGTCCGGGTCGGTGTTGCATTGGATGAGACCGTGGACGAGGCGGAAGAGCGCTTCCGCCTCTCGGTGAAGGAGGTCATCCGGGACGATCCCTGGCTGTCGAGGAATCCGCCGCAGATCGTGCGGCTGGCCTCCGGATTCGGTTCGGCACGGATTCGGGAGGATCATCCATTGGTCACGTTGCTCGCCGAGTCGGCGGAAGAGGAGTTTCGCCGCGATACGGTGATCTCGGCCGCTCCGTACGGCTGCGACATGTCCGGCTGGGTGCGGCTGGCCGGTGTCCCCACCGTGGTCTATGGGCCGGGCGACATCAGCGAGGCCCACGCGCCGAACGAATCGGTCTCCCTGGAGGCAACGCACAAGGTCGCCCGGACCCTGGTCCGTACTACCGAGCGGTTGTTGGAGAGCGATATCGATGCGTTGCGCATGATGCCCGCGGACGGCGCTGGCGGCGGTGACGCGCCAGGGACGGCGGTGGCAGCGCACCGCCACGGGTCGGGGGAGTAGCGAGCGGTGCGCGTCGTCGAGGACTTTCCCGAGGACGTCCGGGTCATTGAGAACGTATGGATCACCATGCCCGATGGCGTCCGTCTGGCCGCCCGGATTTGGTTGCCGGCGAGCGCCGATGAGAGTCCGGTGCCGGCGGTGTTGGAGTACATGCCTTACCGCAAACGTGATTTCACACGCTTGCGCGACGAGCCTCTGCACTACTACTTTGCCGGCCACGGCTACGCCTCAATACGGCTCGATCTGCGGGGCACGGGGGACTCGGAAGGCGTGCTCCGCGATGAGTACCTGGAGCAAGAGCAAGACGACGCCGTGGCGGCGATCCGGTGGATCACCGGGCAGCCGTGGTGTGACGGCAGCGTGGGGATGATGGGGCTCTCTTGGGGCGGGTTCAATGCGCTTCAGGTGGCGGCGCGGCGCCCGCCGGGGCTCAAGGCGATCCTCACCATGTGTTCGACCGACGACCGTTACGCGGACGACGCACACTACAAGGGCGGTTGCCTGCTCAACGAGAATCTGGCCTGGGGCGCGGCCTTCTTCTCATTGAACGCCTGCCCGCCCGATCCACAGATCGCGGGCCGTAAGTGGCGTGACATGTGGCGTGAACGCTTGGAACACAGTGTGCTTTTTCCCGCCCTTTGGATGCGCCACCCGGACCGCGATGTGTATTGGAAGCACGGCTCGGTTTGCGAGGACTACTCTGCCATTGAGTGCGCGGTGTACGCCGTCGGCGGCTGGGCGGACGGCTACGTCAACGCCATTCCCCGTTTGATGGAGGGGCTGTCCAGTCCGAGAAAGGCCCTCATCGGGCCGTGGCCCCACGCCATGCCGCACGCGGCAGTGCCGGGCCCTCGTATCGGCTTTTTCCAGGAGGCGGTGCGGTGGTGGGACTACTGGCTCAAGGAGATCGATACGGGGATCATGGACGAGCCGCCGCTGCGGGCGTGGATGGAGGAGTGGGTGCCGCCCTCGCCCTACGTCGAAGATCGCCCGGGCCGTTGGGTGGCCGAAACGGAGTGGCCTTCGCCGCGTATCACCACCCGGTGTTGGTATCTCCAGGTCGGGGCGCTGAGCGAGGCGCCAGCCCCCGAGGATGCGGTCAGGGTGCGCTCGCCGCAGACCACCGGTCTGAAAGGGGGGGACTACTACGGCTTCGGCTCCGGGGGGGAGGGGCCGTTGGATCAGCGGGCGGACGACGGCAAGTCCCTGGTTTTCGATTCCGATCCGTTGCCCGAACGGTTGGAGATCCTGGGCGCGCCGTCGGTTACGTTGGATCTGGCGGTGGACCGGCCGTTGGCCCATGTGATCGTCAGGCTCAATGAC
Organism: Halorhodospira sp.; assembly: GCA_007121755.1. Classification (GTDB taxonomy): domain Bacteria; phylum Pseudomonadota; class Gammaproteobacteria; order Nitrococcales; family Halorhodospiraceae; genus SKYL01. The sequence continues at coordinate 2,858 of SKJZ01000077.1, forward strand.
GTGGCGCCGGACGGCGCGTCGGCGCGGGTCAGCTACGGGGTGCTCAACCTCGCCCACCGTGACAGCCATGAACACCCGGTGCCGCTGCGTCCCGGCGAACGGTATCGCGTCACCGTGCGTCTCAACGACATCGCTTACGCCTTTCCCACCGGCCACACCATGCGTGTGGCGGTCTCCAACGCCTACTGGCCCCTGATCTGGCCGACGCCGGAGTCAGTGGAGCTCACCGTATTCACCGGAGAGAGCCGTTTGGAGTTGCCGGAGCGGCCGCCGCGGCCGGAAGATGGAGACCTGCTCCCCTTCGGCCCGCCCGAGCACGCGCCGGTGCCGGAGCATACCCCGGTGGAGATGGCGCATATCCAGCGAACCCTGGAGAGAGATCTGACCACCGACGAGACGGTATACACCGTTAGCGGAGACACTGGCGATTTCCACGGCGCCGCCTTGGCGAGGATCGAGGATATCGACTTGACTGTGGGCGCCACCATTCGGCGCGTTTTTCGCATCAGCGAGACCGACCCGCTCTCAGCACGGGCGGAGGTCGACCAGCGGGTTGAACTGCATCGGGGCGACTGGACCGTGCATATCGAGACCCGGGTGGTTTTGTCGTCCGATACCGACTACTTCCGCATCCGGGCGAATCTCGATGCCTACGAGGGTGGCGAGCGGATCTTCCAGCAGGCGTGGGACGAGTACGTGGTCCGTGCGTTCTTGTAACGGGTCCTCTGTTCAGGGCGCCCTCACAGCCCGTATCGGGCGATGGCCGCTTCCACGATTATGGCCAACAGATCGGCGTAACCGTAGCCAGCGTAGCCGGCCATGATGGCCATCTTGCCGTTGTAGTTCCAGGTCGGGTTGTAGTTGGCGTCGAGCAGTCGCGGGACGCCGTCCGCATTGGCCCTGAAATCGATGCGTGCGTAGTCGCGGCAGTTCAACCGCATGAAGAGGCGGGTACTGTGGTCGACCAGGCGGGCGTAGGTCTCTTCATCCAGGTCGGCGCGCCTGAACTGTAGCGTGTGCCAGTAGGGAGAGTCCGTGTCGGCCTTCGACTCGTAGGGGAGGATGGGCGGCAGGCCGGGGTCGAGTCCGGAGTAGTCGATGGCCAAGGGCGGCAGCACGGTCAGGCCCGTTTCCGGGTTGCCTACAATGCCGACCGTGTACTCCTCTCCGGTGAGGAACTCCTGGACCAGCGCCAGCGTGCGGCCAAATTCCTCGGCTAACCAGCGCAGATAGGCCCGTGCGCCGTCGTCATCATGGACGACGCAATCCGCGGTAATTCCGAAGCTACCGTCGCTGGAGTTGGGCTTGATCAGGGCGGGATACCGCTCCGGCAGCGGCCAATACTCGGCGCTTAGATCGACGATGGTCTCCCCGGGGACCGGGATTTCCAGGGACACGGCGAGAGCACGGATCAGCGCCTTGTCGGTACAGAGGCTCATGCAGACCGGGCCGGCGCCAGTATAGGGGATGTCCAGTATCTCCAGCAGCGCCGGGATGTTGAGTTCATGCCGCAGGTTGTTGCGGTAGCCGTTGTCGCAAAGGTTCAGTGCCAGCCCGGGGGGGTGGGCGCGCAGATCGTCGATGAGCCGGGAGTGGTCGTCGAAGTAGCTCGGTTGGATGTTGGGCAGGGTGGTAAGCGCAGCCTTGAGTCGGCGCACGCCGTCCAACTCGTCTTCACCGATGCGCCCCCCGGCTCCGTAGGCGTAGGGCAGCCGTGGATCGCCGAGAAGCACGCCCAGTTTCAAAGCGCCGCTCTTGACCATACGCTCTCCACGCCCACTTGCTCTTTTCATGGTAGCGTTAAGTTGACCGCCTCGCTTGGACATACCGTGAAGAGATCGTGAACCCTCGAGTTCCGCGCAAGCGTTCCCCGCAACAGGTCGCGTGGCTCGCCGCGTTGACGGCAGGCGCGCTCTTTTTCCTCTCCCAGGAGTTATTGCTGGGGCATCCGGAGCGGTGGCAGCGCATCAGCCCGTGGGCCGGCGAACACGTCATGAGCCTGGCCCGCGATCGCGCCGTCCTCTATGCCGGGCTACAGGGGGGCGGTCTGATGGTGCGCGAGGACGGGGAGTGGAGCTTGTTGGCGGAGGTGATCCCGCACGGCTTCTCACCGGTGGATCTGGCGCTTGCTCCCGGGGAAGGGTTGCTGGCCGCCACGACCGGCGGGCTCTACCGATCACTGGACGGCGGCCGCGAATGGGAGGCGGTGGTGACCGGCGCGCACTTGCTTCAGGTCAGCGTGGGGGCCGATGGGCACGGTATCGCCGCCGGGCCGGGCGGCGTCTTCCGGAGCGTGGACGGAGGGCGCGACTGGGAGGAGCTGTCGCGCAACGGTTTACCCGCGGGGGCGGACCCGTACCGGGTGTTGCGTCTGGACAGCGGCGGTTACTTGCTGGGCACGGTTGGTGGCGCCGGTGTCTACTATCGGGCTCCGGATGGCAACCGGTGGCGGCCGGAGGGCGAAGGGCTGCACCGCGGGGTGAGGGTCTTCTCGCTGCTCGTCATGCCCGATGGGGCGCTATTGGCCGGGACGGACCGCGGCGCTTATCGGCGGGAACCCGCCGGTGGAGAGTGGAGCGTCGTTGGCCGGTATTGGCAGACCTTCCGGGTGCTCGATCTGGCCCTGGACCGGGCACGGGGCCGGCTATGGGCGGCGAGCGACGACGGCTTGTGGATCGCTCCGTTGACGCCGGAGGAGCCTTTACCCGAACAGTGGTCCCCGTCGGAAGCCGGGGATCCCCTCCTGGCGTCGGCGGCCTGGGTGGACGCCACCGCCGAACCGGTCATGGCCACCGCCGGCGCCGTCTATGAGTGGTCGCCGGACAAGGGCCGGCGCCCATCCATGGTCGCCGGCTCCCTTCTTATTGCTTTCGGCTCTTGGCTGATCCTTCGCGCGGCCTTCCGGCGCCGCCGCTAAGAGAGGTAGTCCTGAAGATCGTCGAAGCCCCCGATCAGCCGGCTGTCGATAAAGACCTGCGGCACGGAGCCAGCGCCGCTGACGGCGCGCACGGTGCGGGAGGTAATCCCTCGGTTGCCGACGACCACCTCTTCGTATTCGTAGCCGCGCTCTTCCAACAGCTTCTTGGCCTTGGCGCAGAAGGGGCAGCCGGCCTTGCTGAAGAGGGTGACGAACGAGGGGTGCGGCGCCTCCGGGTTGATGTAGCGCAGCATGGTGTCCGCGTCGGAGACCTCGAACGGATCGCCCGGCTTCTCCGGTTCAATGAACATCTTCTCGATGACGCCGTCCCGGACCAGCATCGAGTAGCGCCAGGAGCGCTTGCCGAAGCCTAGTTCGTTCTTGTCGACGAGCATGCCGAGACGCTCGGTGAACTCGCCGTTGCCGTCGGGAAGGAAGGTGATGTTGCTGGCGTGCTGATCACGCTTCCACTGGTTCATCACAAAGGCGTCGTTGACCGACAAACAGACGATATCGTGGACCCCGTTCTCGAAGAACACTGGCGCCAATTCGTTGTAGCGCGGAACGTGGGTCGATGAGCATGTCGGGGTGAAAGCGCCAGGCAGTCCGAATACCACGACGGTCTTCCCCTTGAACAGATCGTCCGTGGTAACGTCTCGCCACTCGCCGTCGCTGCGTGTACGAAATGTAACGTCGGGTACTTGTGACCCTTCACGATTCTCCAGCATGTCGCCTCCTAGCAGTTGACCATATTGTCCGCCCCTAATCGGGGCATTGCACACGGCGTATTCTCTGCGTGGAGCGGGCGCAAGTTAAATAGATTCTAACTATGCATCGACATAGACGCCATCAATGATGTTGGCGGCAAACCATGAAAGGGAGCCATGAAAGTGGGCGAAAATAGTGCTGGTCTACACAAGTAACCCGTACTATTATCAACATCGCAGCGTTCCACCTTGTAGCAACATCGGCAGTACCCGTTTCGGTTGTCACTCCGTTCGTTCTTCAGGTCGGCCTGCATTAACCATCCAACCGGATAACGATACGAGGATAGACAAGCATGATGACCGGTACTGTGAAGTGGTTCGACGATGCCAAAGGCTTTGGTTTTATCACCCCTGAGGACGGCAGCAAAGACGTCTTCGTCCATTTTTCCGCGATTCAGGGCTCCGGGTTCCGCAGCCTGGCGGAAGGCCAGCAGGTCGAGTTCGAGACTGAGAAGACCCCGAAGGGCTTGGCCGCGGCCAACGTCAACCCGGTTTAATCGGGCGAGGCGTCGTGAACGGCTCCAGGAGCCGTTCACGGGCCCTGTTTTCGGAGGCCCCGCTTAGGCGGGGCTTCTTTGTTTTCGGGGACCGTCGACTATGCTGACTTCCAGGCCGACTCCGAATTACGACGGCGACGGCATCGTCAACCTGATGGCGCGCCTCAACAGCGCCATGGGCGGGGACGCGGGATGGTATCCGCCAATGGACCTGCCGGGCGCCCCGGTCCTCGATCAGGCGCCGACGGTGGTGCTGTGGATCGTCGATGGGCTGGGCGACCGGTACTTGGCGGCGCGGCCCTCCAGCATGCTGGCTGCCTATCGGCGGCGGGCGGCGACTTCCGTATTTCCCGCCACGACATCGGCGGCGGTAACCACGTTCCACACCGGCCTTGCGCCGCGGGCCCACGGGGTCACCGGTTGGTTCATGCATGTGCGGGAGTTGGGCGCGGTGACCGCCTGGCTCCCGTTTAAACCGCGTTGCGGAGGGCCAGTTTGGACCGATCAGGTTCCCGCAGCGGCGGAACTGCTCGAACAGCCGGCACTGGCGGACGGGTGGCCCGCCGAAGCGCACCAAGTGATGCCGCACGCCATCATCAATACGCCGTACACGCGGGCTACGGCGGGCAGGGCGGTGGCCCACGGCTATAAGCGGTTGGAGGAGTTGGTGGAGCGGGTCGCGACGTTGGCCCGCCACGACGGGAGCGAGCGGCGCTACATCTACGCCTACTGGCCCGATTTCGACGCGCTTTGCCATGAGCGTGGCGTCGGCAGTCCGGAGGCCGCCGCCCTCTTCGAACAAGCGGACGCCGCCTTCGCCCGTCTGTTGGAGCGGGTGGCCGGCACCGGGGCGGCGGTGGTGGTTACGGCCGACCACGGTTTTGTCGATACCGCCCCGTCGCGCATGATCCACTTGCGGGACCATCCGGATCTTGCCGATTGCCTGAGCCTGCCGCTGTGCGGGGAGCCGCGAGCCGCGTACTGCTATCTCCGTCCGGGAATGGAGCAGCGGTTCGACGCTTATGCGGCGGAGCATCTGGCGGATTGCTGCGCGGTTTACTCGTCCGGCGAGTTGGTCGACCGGAACTGGTTCGGTCCGGAGCCGGAGCACCCCGCCTTCCGCCATCGTATCGGGGACCGTGTGCTGCTTCCGGCGGATGGATGGGTGGTGAAGGATGCCGTGGTGGGCGAGCGGCCGTTCCGTCAGATCGGTGTCCACGGTGGCGCCTCGGCCGATGAACAGCTTGTCCCAGTGGTCCTGGCGGCACCGTGATACGCTGGCGTAGTCCACTACTGTATGACTCCAATGAATGAATTGCTCTATACCGCCGAAGCCGGCTTCGAGGCGGCGCGGCGTGACGCCAGGGGTCTGCACGGCCACTCCTTTGCTGCGCGCGCGCGGGTGCTGCCGGAAGCGGCCGGCGACCACGAGGTGGTGGCCGAAGCGTTGGCCGCCGCGTTGGCGCCGCTCGACTACGCACTGGCCAACGATGTGGTCGATCCGGCGGCGGACGCCGACCTGGCTGGTTTTATCGGTGACCGGCTGACGGAAGCGGGGGTTCCCGCCCGGCGGCTGGCGCTGCGCAGCGCACCCGACCGCGGGGTGGTGGTGGAGGATGGCCGCTGCCGGGTCTGGCGGCGTTTTCGTTTCGAGGCCGCCCACCGCCTGCCCAATGTCCCCGTCGGCCACCCGTGCGGGCGGATGCACGGGCACGGCTTCGAGGTAGTGCTGGAGGCGGACGGCGACGATGCCGGCGCAATGGCCCGCCGGTGGCGGCCGCTGCAGGAGCAGCTGCACCACGGTTGCCTGAACGACTTTCTGGAGAACCCCACCAGTGAACTGCTGGCCGCCTGGATCTGGGCGCTGCTCAAGACGGAGCTTCCGGGCCTGACCCGCGTCCGCGTCCATGAGACGGAGCACTCCGGTTGCGTCTTCGACGGGCGGCGTTACGCCATCTGGAAGGCGCAGCGTTTCGAGGCCGCCGTTCGCCCGGATGGTTCCGGCAACGGTTTCGCCGCCAGGGACGGAGGCAGCCGCCGCCGGCTCCACGGTCACGGCTACCGTTTGCGGCTTCACCTCGTCAAGGAGTTGGACGAGATTCTCGGTTGGACGGTCGATTACGGCGACGTCAAGTTGGCCTTTAAGCCGGTCCTTCAGCGGCTGGATCACTACCCGTTGCACGAGATTGAAGGTCTGGAGGACGGCAGCGCCGCCACTCTCGCCCGCTGGATTGTGGAGCGGACGGCGCCGCGCCTGCCGTGGCTCTCCCGCGTCGATCTCTATGAGCGGCCGGGATGCGGTGTGATTTGTGTTCCGCCCGCGCGTGAGCCCCGATGACCTACGCGATCCACAGCATGTTCTACACCCTCCAGGGCGAGGGCGCGCGGAGCGGTCGCGCCGCCGTCTTCATCCGTTTTGCCGGTTGCAACCTATGGAGCGGCCGCGAACGGGATCGCGCCACCGCGATCTGCCGTTTCTGTGATACCGAGTTCGTCGGCACCGGAGGGCCTGGCGGCGGGCGGTTCGACGACGCCGATGCCATCGCGGCCGCGGCTGCGGCGTTGTGGCCCGGCGGAGGAGCGCCGTACATTGTCTGCACCGGAGGGGAGCCCGCGCTGCAACTCGATCACCGGCTGGTTACCGCGCTCCATCACAAGGGCTTCGAAGTGGCGGTCGAGAGCAACGGAACCCTGGAGCTGCCATTCAACCTCGATTGGATCTGTGTAAGCCCCAAGGCCGACACCACCCTGGTGGTCGAGCGCGGCGACGAGCTTAAGCTGATCTACCCGCAGCGCGGTGCAGAGCCGGAGCGGTACGCCCACCTCGGTTTCCGCTACTTCTTTGTACAGCCGATGGACGGGCCGCAGGTCGGCCGGTATACCCGCGACGCCGTGGCCTACTGCCGGGCTCACCCGCAGTGGCGGTTGAGCCTGCAGACACACAAGATTCTGGATATCCCCTGATCCGCGTGCGTTCGCCAATTCGCTGGCAATACGCCGGCGATGCTTAGTAAGCTGAGATATCCCCGGCAACAGATGAGGTACACGGGATGCTGGAACTCAACCATGAGACGGTCTGTTTCGTCATCGCCAAGGCGCGGGAGTTCCAGGCCAAGGAAGAGGTGGTTATTCCCGAGGTGCCCGGAAGCCCCGGTGATGATTGGGCGCTACAGGTCTTGGCGGACCATGGCGACGACTGGTGTCTGCAGGAGGTGCGCGACATCGTTGACGATATGGAGCCGATCCAGCAGGTGGAGCTGGTGGTGTTGATGTGGATCGGCCGCGGCGACTTTGACGTCGACGAGTGGGACGACGCCATCGTCGAGGGTAAGGGCGCCTGGACACCGCGGACCGCCGACTATCTGATGTCGACGCCGCTGGTGGCCGATTACCTCGAAGAGGGATTGGCGGCGTTCGGCCACAGCTGTAACGAGTAGTGCGCGCAGTCCGAAAGGCCGGCGTTCCACCAGTGCGGGGGCGGGTCAGTCCTCCCGGCTGGTGACCTCCAGCAGGTGGTAGCCGAACTGGGTCTGTACCGGGCCTTGGACCTCGTTGAGGGGGGCGCTGAACACCACCTTGTCGAATTCGGGGACCATCTGTCCCGGACGGAAAGACCCCAACTCACCGCCACTCTGGCCGGACGGGCACTTGGAGTGGGACTTGGCCATCTCTGCAAAGTCCTCGCCGCCGGCGATCTTCGTCTTCAGTTCCTCGCAGAACGCTTGGTCCTCGACCAAAATATGTCGTGCGGATGCCTTAGCCATGAATAGAGCCTCCAGGGGTTGAGTCGGCAGTCGCCGGGGATTGATGGCGGTATTGTGCCGGAACGGCGCCGCGGATGGTATGGGCGCGCCACGCCCACAAAAAACCCTTCCCGGGCGATACTGCCCGGGAAGGGTTGTTCAGCTGCCGTTTAAACGTTAAACGGCCGGGGCTTTACGCGGCCTTGCGTCCACCCTTGCCGCCGACGTTCCACCGGCCGGCGAGTTCGGAGGCATTCTCCTGGGCGATTCGCTGGACGTCCTCGCCCATCGACTTGCCCATCTCGGCCAGGGTTTGCGCGTCCTTGGCCACCTGCTCGCCGGTCTTGCGGGCCGTTTCCGAACTCCTCCGGACGTAGTTCTGGAAGTCCTCGGGGGAGTTGATGCCGGCCATCTCACGCATCTGGCCGAAGGTCAGATCGGTGTAGCTCCGCGCCAAGTCCAGCTGGTACTCGGTCATCTTCTGGAAGTGCTCCAGCAGCTTGCCGTTGAGCTTGCGCATGGGCTCCACGGTCTGGTCGTACTGCTCCTGGGCCTGCTTCATCACGTCTTCGTTAATCATGGCTCTTGCTCCTGTGTCAGTTTTCTTGACGGTAGTCTGTGTCTGTTGCGTTGCAACATAGCACAGTAAATGACGCGTTGCAACAATTACTGCTGCTTGGCGATCGCAACCTCCCGTCGCGGCGCTGTTTTGGCGTTCGGCGGCGGTGCGGGGGGGCGGGGTGTGCGCAGGAAGGCGTGAGGGAGCAAAAAATGCTTTCCGAAGGTTTCGTAACGCGGGGATTGTGTCACTATAGAGGTGTGGCGGAATCATTCAGGGTCGGCGAGGCCGAGTCCCGGCCGCCACGTCTTAATAGTTGATTGCATTCAGAGGTTGTAGAGATGTCAGAGCGTGAAACTGGTACGGTAAAGTGGTTTGACAATGCCAAGGGCTACGGCTTCATCAGCCGGGAAGGGGGTGAGGACGTGTTCGTCCACTTCCGTGCCATTCAAGGGGACGGCTTCCGTTCCCTGGAAGAGGGCCAGACGGTCGAGTTCAGCGTGACTCGGGGCGCCAAGGGCCTACAGGCGGAGGACGTATCGGTCGTCTGAGGGCGCCCGGTTCGTGCTGAGTAAAGAGGGCGGCCCCAGGGCCGCCCTCTTTCGTTCAGATCCCAGTCAAGCGAGGCAGTTGTGTGATTCACTTCTTGTATGCGCCGGAGAGGGCGCAGAGGTTCCGCCCCAACTCCAGTTCGGATGCCTTCTGTTCATCGGGGAACATCAGCCCGGCATTCACCCGCTTGATATCGACATACTCATCCGGGAACTTGGGCAGGTCGCTGAGGATGTAGCGCACGAACTCGTCCCGCCCGTGCCCGACCATCTCCAGCCCCTCGTTGCTACGCCGCAACTCACCCAGCGTTGCCCGGAACAGGTTGCCGGCGGTCGCTTCGTCGGGCCGGCTGTAATGGCCGGGAAAGACCTCGGTGGTGTCCGGCAGTTCGAGAATGCGGGCCAGCGAGTCGTGGTGCAGTCCCGCCCACCCCTCGCCCCGGCCTCCTAGATCGGGCCGGGCGATCGATTCGATGAACGTCGTATCGCCGCTGAACATATAGCGGCCTGCGGCTATCAACACCATATTGCCCAGGGTATGGCCGGGGGTGTGAATGGCGCGTACCGCCGTGGCGCCCACCGGAAGCTCGAATCCGTCCTCCAACCAGCGGAAGGAGATGGTGGCCGGCAGTATATCGATCGGGTGGATGGCGTCGTAGGGGTGCATGTAGTAAGGGACGCCGAGGAGTTCGGCCAGTTTGGCGGCCCCGCTGATATGGTCGGCGTGGCCGTGGGTGTCGATGACGGCGATGATGCGTACTTGGTGCTGCCGCGCGAAGTCGGTGTAGTGCTCAATATGGCGCAGCGGATCAATCACCACCGCCTCGCCCCCTGAGGAGACGATGTAGCTCAAGCAACCGCGGGCCGGACGGATCACTTGGTGGATGGTCACTTCATCCGTTTCGAGGGCGAGGCGGATTGCGTAGTAGTCGCCCCAAGCGGCCATGCCGCCGGCGAGGTTCACCGCGTCGTAGCCGATGCGGCGCAGCCCTTCGGCGACAAAGTCCGAGGTGTCGCCCTTGCCGCAGACGCAGATCAGCAGGCTGTCGGACGGTATTAGCCCCTTCCAGTGTGCTTCCGCGTACGCCGCAACCGGAGCGGCCAAATCCTCCTCGTCGGCGTCCATGAGTTCGAAGTACTGCACATGGATCGGGTCGGGCAGCCCGCGCCCCTCAATCCGGCGCTGCTGAAACTCCTCGTTGTTGCGTACATCGACGATGAAGAGCTTCCGGTCTCCGTTCAGAAGCTGATCGAGTTGCCCAGGGGTTATGACCGTTTCAACTTCGGCAAGCGTGTTCATAGCGGCTTCCGCCTCTCTCGGTGATAGCCTATTAGTATAAGCATATCGATAGATGTGATATAAGATACAACTTAGCGCATATAAAAGAAATGTCCAGCGCCGGAAGGCTTCCAGATCTGCGGTCCGGACGGCTTTTTGAGGTTACAGGGGGGGGGACGGAGAGAGGTGCGGTCTGGTGGGCCCGGTAGGATTCGAACCTACGACCAAGGGATTATGAGTCCCCTGCTCTAACCACTGAGCTACAGGCCCTTTGGAAGGCTCAAGAGTACAGCGCGTCTTTAGAGTGGGGAACCCCGCCGCCGGCGGCGGCGGGGCGAAACCACGTGCGCGCCCCGCGGGGCATCACTCTTCGAGGAAGCTGCGCAGGCCGTCAGAACGGGTGGGGTGGCGCAGCTTGCGCAGCGCCTTGGCCTCTATCTGCCGGATGCGCTCGCGGGTGACGTCGAACTGCTTGCCCACCTCTTCGAGGGTGTGGTCGGTGTTCATGTCGATGCCGAAGCGCATCCGCAGGACCTTCGCCTCACGCGGCGTGAGACCCGACAGGACCTCGCGCACCGACTCCCGCAGCCCCTCGGAGGTGGCGGAATCGACCGGCGAGATCACGCTGGTGTCTTCGATGAAGTCGCCCAGGTGGCTGTCCTCGTCGTCGCCGATCGGCGTCTCCATGGAGATCGGCTCCTTGGCGATCTTGAGCACCTTGCGCACCTTGTCCTCGGGCATCTCCATGCGCTCGGCCAGTTCGTCTGGGCTGGGCTCGCGGCCCATCTCCTGGAGCATCTGCCGTGAGACCCGGTTGAGCTTGTTGATGGTCTCGATCATATGCACCGGGATGCGGATGGTGCGTGCTTGGTCGGCGATGGAGCGGGTAATGGCCTGGCGGATCCACCACGTCGCATAGGTCGAGAACTTATAGCCCCGCCGGTATTCGAACTTGTCCACAGCCTTCATCAGGCCGATGTTGCCCTCCTGGATCAGGTCGAGGAACTGGAGGCCGCGGTTGGTGTACTTCTTGGCAATGGAAATCACCAGGCGCAGGTTGGCCTCGACCATCTCCTTTTTGGCGCGCCGGGCCTTCGCCTCACCGATGGACATGCGGCGGTTGATCTCCTTGACCTCGACCACGGTCAAATCGGTGTCGCGCTCGGTGGCGGCCAAGGCATCCTGGGCCCGTCGGACATGGTCGGCATAGGGTTTCAGCGCCGCAGCGTAGGGGCTGTCCTCGGCCATCACTTCGTTTAACCACTCCGGATCGGACTCCCGGCGTGGGAAGCTCTTCACGAACTCTTTGCGCGGCATGCCGGCGTGACGGATGCAGTACTGCATCACCGCCCGCTCCTGACGGCGAATCTTGCCGGCTGTCCTGCGCAGTTGTTCGGCCATGGCGTCCACGACCTTCGGCGTGAACTTGATGGTAAGGAAGATCTCTTCGATCTCCGCGCGGACCGCGGCAACCCGCTTGCCGCCGCCGCCTTCCTTCGCCAAGGCTTTGACGAGGGTGCTGTAGTGCTTCTCAAGTTGCTCGAAAAGTTCGGCGGTCGCTTCCGGGTCGGGGCCGGAATTCAGGCTGCCCTCTTCGACGTCATCACTGTCCTCGGTGGCCCCTTCCGCGGCTTGCGGCGGCCCCCCGGGAGGCTGCTCCTCGCCTCGGTCCCTGAACCCGCCGAGGATATCGTTGAGGCGCATCTCTCCGGCATGAACGCGCTCATACAGCCTCAACAAGAACGCCGAGGATGCGGGATAGGAGGCGAGGGCGGAGAGGACTTGATCGAGTCCGTCTTCGATGCGCTTCGCCAGCTCGATCTCGCCCTCACGGGTCAGCAGCTCAACCGTGCCCATCTCGCGCATATACATGCGGACCGGGTCGGTAGTGCGCCCGAATTCGGCGTCCACGGCCGCCAGGGCAGCCGCGGCCTCTTCGGCTTCGTCTTCGTCGGTGGGTACGGTGGCGTCGGCCAGCAACAACTCGTCGGCATCAGGCGCCGTCTCATGGACGTTGATGCCCATGTCGTTAATCATCCCGATAATGTCTTCGATCTGATCGGGATCGACGATATCGTCCGGAAGGTGGTCGTTGACCTCGGCATAAGTCAGGAAGCCCTGCTCTTTGCCTTTGGCAATGAGTTGCTTGATTTGTGATTGATGATCTTGTGTCATATGGTATGTGAGGTGGCGCGGCGGAGCGCGCTGTGTAAAGGACCGGAGACAGAGTGAACTGCGTAGTCTAGTATCAGACCGTGCGGTTCGGCAACCCAGGCCGTTTGTTTACGCGGCCGGCTAAAGCCGGAACGCCCCTTTGAGTGTCTCCATTTCGTGTGTGCCATCGTTGTCCAGCGTCCCTTGGCGGTGGCGCTCCATCAGCAGTTGCAGGCGCTGCGCTTTCCTTAGCGCCTCCTGGTGCCGGGGCGACTCCATGCCGTCGGCCTCCATCTCTTCGACAATCCGTTGCTGCTCTCTGTTCAAGATCTCCTCTTCAATGCGCATCAACGCGTCCAGAAAGGTCTGCTGTGTCGCCACGCCTTCCGGCAGATCCCAGTCGGCCAGTTTCCACAGGGCGGTCTCGTGCTCGCTGCCGCGAAACCTCTCCAAGACCCTCGCAGTAGTGATTTGGGGTTCGCGGCGCGCCAATTCAAGGAGTTGTTGTAAAAGAGCCAGGCCGGGAACGGGGCGGTCGGCGAAACGGTCGGGCTCTCCGGCGTGCTCGGCCAGCGAAGGCGCGCGTAGCAGGAGGGCGAGGGCGAGCCGTACCGGCGTGCGCCGGATCTCTCCACCACCCGCTCGCCGCGTCCCCGGTGACGGCGTCGGCGGGCGCGATGAGCCGGTTGCCGGTTTCCGCTGTGTTAGTAGGGCTTCGACCCGGTCGGGGTCGCCACGAGTCAGTGCGGCCAGTTGTTCCACCATGACTTGGCGGAATGCGCCCTCCGGAAGCCGCCGCAGGGTTTGCGCCGCCTTCTCCAAAAGGCGTGCGCGGCCGTCCACGGTAGCCGGGTCGCACTCCTCCGCCAGCCGTTGGAAAAAGAAGTCGGCCACCGGGGTCGCATCGCGCAGCCGACCCTGAAACGCATCGGCGCCCTCGGCGCGGACCAGGCTGTCCGGGTCTTCGCCTTCGGGCAACAGAAGAACGGCCACCTCGCGGTCGCCGCGCAGCGCCGGCAGCAGATTCTCCATGGCGCGCCAAGCCGCTTGCCGGCCGGCCTGGTCGCCGTCGAAGCAGAGCACCAGCCGGGGCGCGGCGCGCAGCATGACCTGCGCCTGTTCGCCGGTGGTGGCGGTGCCCAGCGTCGCCACTGCTCCGTCTACCCCGTGTTGCGCCAGTGCGATGACGTCCATGTAGCCTTCGACCACGACCAGCTGTTCCGGGCGCCGCCGGTCTTGGGTCGCTTCGTAGAGGCCGTAGACTTCCCGACCCTTATGGAAGACCGCCGTCTCTGGAGAGTTGAGGTACTTCGGCTCCCCGTCGCCGACCACGCGTCCGCCGAAGCCGACGACGCGCCCGCGGCGGTCGCGGATGGGAAAGGTGATCCGGTCGCGCAGCCGGTCGTACGTCCGTCCCTCCCGTTCCGCCGCGAGGCCGGCTTGGACAAGGAGGTTCGGTTCCGCGCCGCTCTGTTTGAGCAGGTTGTCCCAACCCGGGGGCGCGAAGCCCAAACCGAAGCGCGCGGCCACTTCGCCGGTGATTCCTCGGCGGCGTAGGTAGTCGACGGCGGCACGGCGGGCGGGATGGCTGCGCAGGGCGTCGCGGTAGAAGCGGTCCGCCGCTTCCAGCGTCCGGTAGATGGGTTCGTGGTGGTCCGTGGGGGCACGGTGCCGGCCGTCGTCCGGCACCGACATGCCTTGGCGCTGGGCGAGTTCCTCTACCGCTTCAAGAAACGGCAGGCCGTCGTGCTCGATCAGAAAGCCAATCGCGTTGCCGTGGGCGCCGCAGCCGAAGCAGTGGTAGGTCTGGCGGTCGGGACTGACGATAAACGACGGCGTGCGCTCGTCGTGGAAGGGGCACAGCCCTTTGTAATTGGCGCCGGTGCGCCGCAGCGACACGGCACCGCCGACCACTGAGACGACATCGGTGCGTGCCAGGAGTTCGTCGATGAACTCACGGGGAATTCGCCCGGCCATGGCGCAAGCTTCCGCATCCGGCCGCGCGA
>SKJZ01000236.1 GCA_007121755.1 Halorhodospira sp.
CGGATGGCGAAGCCCGAGGAGATCGCGCGAGTGGTGCTCTTCCTGGCGCAGGATGAGTCCGCCTATATCAACGGGGCCAATATCCCGGTCAATGGTGCGCTGTTCTGCAGTTTCTGATCGCATTGACAGGGTGATATGACCGATCTATCATGTTGCTATGCAGCATGAGGGCGGGCCGGGGCTTCCAAAAAAAAGGGGAAGCCCTCGGCTCCCCCCGGTAAACGCTCATATCTTGTTATTAGAATATAGAGAGCGTAGAATGCATCAAATGTTGTAGTAGTTGCCGTTCTCCTCCAGGCGGCGTCCCCTTGCCGGGATTGGCGCCGCCGACCTCTTGGCCCCCTCCCTCAGAGGGGGCATTTTTTTATCCTTGCACACGGGGTGCGACTTTCTGCCCCACGCATAGCCCATTCTGGCCGTGGTCTTTCGTGTGTGCAACACCTTTCGATGCGGCGCTGCATCATGGCCGGGCTCCCCGTCTTCAATCCGCCAGCCACGCGGTCAATTCCGGGAAGATCTCCCTCCGCGCGCGCCGGGAGACGAAGACCCCCAAATGGCCCCCGTCGAAGGCGTGTTCACGGTACCTCTCCGATGGGATATGGCGGCTCAAAGCCCGGGCGGCGGCCGGCGGCACCAGGTGATCGTTCAGGGCGAAGATAGTGAGAACCGGCGCCTGGACGGCGGTTAGTGTCACCCGCTGACCGCACAATTCAACGCCGTCCCCGACCAGCGCGTTCTCCTGATAGAACCGCTTGGCGAACTGGGCGAAGGCCGTGCCGGCTTGATCAGGGCCGCCGTACATCCAGTGCTCCATGCGCAGAAAGTCGGCCAGCGCAACGGGGTCACCCGCCAACTCCGGCAGATCCATATAGCGCTGGGAGAGGAGGCGGTACGGTTTGAGCGAGATGAAGACGGTATTGAGCCAAGCCGCCGGTACGTTCCCGAAGGCGTCGGCCACGCTGTCGAAATCCATCTTCCGCGCTAGCCTGCCGAGGGTGTCTGCCGGGGTGTGGAAGTCCACCGGTGTGACCAGGGTGATTAGCCGCCGGACCAGAGAGGGCTCCAGCGCGGCGAGACAGAGAGAGAAGACGCCGCCCTGGCAGACGCCGAGGAGGTCCGGGGGAGCGCCGTGGATCTCGGCAACGCGCCGCGCCGCGCCGCGCAGGAAATCGCCGATGTAGTCGTCCAGCTCCAGAAAACGGTCGGCGCCGGCGGGATCTCCCCAGTCCAGGAGGTAGACCGGATGCCCGGCGTCACGCAGCGCGCGCACCAGTGACCGCTCTTCGGTCAGGTCGAGGATGAAGGGGCGGTTGACGAGGGAGTAGACAATGAGGACGGGCGTTGCGGTGACCTTTGCGGGCGGGTAGTGGTAGAGCGTCGCCCCTCCCGCGCGCCACACGGCTTCCCGCGGGGTGGCCCCGTCGGTGGCGTCAGTGATGCCGAGGCTTTCGCCCGCCGCCTGGGCGAAGCGTCGCTGCCACTCCGCCGCTTCCCGGTATGCCGTGGTGGGGTCGATCACCGCTTGCTTCCGGATCGTCTCTGTAGCGCGGCCACTTCCCGCCGGAGTTTCTCGACCTCATCGAGCAGCTTCGCCGTGTTGCTCTCTTCGGCTTGCCGCCGTTGCTGGCGTTCCACCGTCAGCAGGCGCCGTTGGGTGTCAACTAAGTCCCGCCGGTTGGGGAAGCCGAGCATGACGAGAAAGCTGTCAACATGCTCCCGGCAGTGACTGAGCAGCTGCGCCGACGCGTTCGAGAGATCGGCGAAGGCCGCTGCCCAAGCGTCACCGGCCAGCAACTCATCGTAGACCGCTTCGCTCTCTGTCAGCCACATCTCATAAAGCCCGCGCAGTGTATCCGGCGCTTCGCCGTTGCCGCCCAGCGCGGCCAGAACGCGGGTTTGAAAGCGAGAGAGCCCCTCCCGGGCCGCTCCGTGCAGCAGCGCAGCGCAGCGTTGGTGCGCCTCCTGGTGGTGGTCGAGCGCCAACAGCAACTCATTGAGGGTCTGCTGCTCTTCGTGAAAGGGGCCGATCCGGTGAGAGATGGAGTAGACCCACGGGGCCAGCCATAACGGGGGGTCCAACTGGGCCTCGTCGCCGATGCCGGTTTCGGCGGCCTTGCGCAGAGCGACGGCGAGGGCGTCAGTAAGGGTGGTCGGCTCGGCCGCGGAGAAGGCCGCGTCGACTTGTCCACGCATCTTTTCGAAAGCGGCGTCCATCTCCTCGTCAAAGCGATCCCGGTTCTTCAGTACGCGCCACAATTCAGAGAATGCGTCGCCGGGGTTGCCGCCGGGAATGCCGGGGGCGGCGGCTGTCTGTTGGACGGCCTCCCGCCAGAAGGCGCGTCCCTGCCGCTCGATGCTTTGAAAAAAGGCCAGCCACTCGGCCTCCGGGTGTTCTCCGCTCACCATGTCCACCGTCGATGGGCCGAGGAGTCTTTCAGTCTAGCACGCATGTTGAGGCTCTCCCTTACCGTGCCTGCGGAAACAAACGACCGGCGGCGCGAGCCGCTTTAGTGGAGTCGCCGCCCGCTGCTGGGCTCCTGCTGGCCTCTGTAGCTTTCCTGCCAACGGTCCCGCAGCGCTTCCGCCTCGGCGCGTTGATAAGGGGCGTCGCCGGCGTGCCGCAGTGCGTTGTTGAGTTGGGCCATGGCACTGTTGAACTCGCTCAGCGCATGGTAGTACTTCGCCAAAGCGATATAACCCTCGGCCTCCCGTCCGCCAGCGTGCGCCGCTTCCGCCAATAGCCTCAATAGGGCCGGGCGATCCGACGCGGCATGGCGGACCAGGAGCCGGCGGGCCTCCTCGTGTCTCGCCACAGCCATCAGCGTCTCGGCGTAACGGTGAAGGACCGCTTGATTGCCGGGGTAGAGAGAGGAGGCGGACTTGTAGATCGCCAGCGCCGCCTCCCACTCTTCCGCTTCCCGCTCCACCTCGGCGCGGGCCAACAGGATCAGGAGCCGCTCTCCCTGTTCGTCCAATAGCCTGTCGAGCAACAGCCGCGCTTCGCCGTGCCGGCCGTCACGGGCCAGTGCCAGGGCGAGCCCGTACCGGGCGCCGCGCCGGTGAGACGGTTCCTCCGCGCGGGTGAGCCGGTCGCGCATGGCGGTTACGGCCTCGGCGGCGGTGCGCTCTCCGGCGACTTGCAGACGGGCCCGGATGAACGCGTGGTCGCCACTCTCGAAAATCTCCACATTGCGGTGGCGGTTCGCCATCTCCTGGGTTTCCGTCAGCCGCTGCTGGGTCAGTGGGTGTGAGCTCAAGTATTCGGGAGGCTGTTCGGCGTACTGCGACGCTTCGGCCAAGCGCTCAAAGAAACGCGGCATGCCGCGTGGATCGAGGCCAGCGCGGGCCATGGTGCGGACGCCGACCCGGTCGGCTTCCCGTTCATAGTCGCGGGAGTAGCGCAGTTGTTGCTGGATCGGGGCGGCGATCCCGGCCATGATCGCGGCGCTGCCGGCCTGAGGGTCTTGGCTGCCGATGAGTATGCCCGCCAGGACAGCCGCCGCCGCCTGCAGGTTCAGGCGCTGAGCCTGGGCGTAATTGCGGGCGATGTGCCGTTGCGTGACGTGGGCGATCTCGTGGGCGACGACGCCCCCAAGTTCGCTCTCTGATTCCGAGGCTACGATCAGGCCGGAGTAGAGGCCGATATGGCCGCCCGGCATGGCAAAGGCGTTGATATTCGAGTCGTCCACAACAAAAAAGTTGAAGCCGTACGCCGGATCCTCGCTGTGGGCGGCCAAGCGGTGGCCAAGGTCGCGGATGTATTGAGTGACCTCGGGGTCTTCCACCAGCGGGAGGAAGCGCCGGATTTCTCGCATCATCCGGTCGCCGAGCCGCCGTTCCTCGGCCACCGGCAGGGCATCGCCGCCGGGGCCGCCGATATCGGGCAGCTCGATCTCCTGAGCGCTGGCGGTCAGCGCGAGCCAGAGCGCGACAGCCAGGGCGCCAGCCTTGGCGGTCGTGGTGCGGACGGGTTTTGGCAAGGGCGTCATGCCGGTTTGACCTGTAAAGGCTGGCGCGTGTTCCAGTGACGCAGTTTAACGGATACGACTGCGTTATCATCCTCTCAGCAGCCAGGTGGTAGGGCGGAGTGAACGCGCGGACCGGCGCCCCGGCGGGGCTTGCGTTCACTCTGTCCCCGGTATATTTGGAGGCGTTCGTGGAGCTCGTCCGCAACTGGTTCAGGCAGACCTTCAACGATCCGCAGGTGGCCGCGTTCACCGTGCTGGTTGTTGTGGTGCTGGCCGCCTTCTTCTTTTTCGGCAACGCCCTGGCGCCGGTGATCGCGGCGCTGGTGATCGCCTATCTGCTGGAGGGGTTGGTCCGCGCTCTGGAACGCGCCGGGTCGCCCCGATGGGTTGCGGTGACGGTGGTCTTCTTCTTCTTCACGGCCTGCTTGCTGTTGGTGATCCTGCTACTGATCCCGACGCTCTATCGGCAGGTGGTCCAGCTAGTCGATTTGCTGCCGGCCATACTGAGCCAGGGCCAGGCCCTGCTGTTGCAGCTCCCCGAGCACTATCCGAACCTCTTTTCGGAGGCCCAGATCGGCGAGATGTTGAACACCATTCGGCGGGAGACCATTGAGTGGGGCCAGCGGGTGGCGGCGGGCTTTACTCTGCGCTCGGTGGCCGTCGTGGTGAGCTTGGCGATTTACGCGGTGCTGGTGCCGTTTCTGGTCTTCTTTTTCCTGAAAGACAAGGCGTTGATGCTGAGCTGGCTCAGCGACCGGTTGCCGCGGCATCGGGCCTTGGCGTACGAGGTTTGGGGAGAGGTCAACCAGCAGATCGGCAACTACGTCCGGGGCAAGTTTATCGAAATCGTGATCGTCTGGGTGGTCACCTACACGGCGTTCACGCTGTTTGGTCTGCAGTTCGCCATGCTGTTGGCGCTCGGTACCGGCCTGTCGGTGGTCATCCCCTACGTCGGCGCGTTCGTGATGACCCTTCCGGTGGCGCTGATAGCGTACTTTCAGTTCGGGCTCACTGAGATGTTCGTTTACGTCGTCGCCGTCTATACCATTATTCAGGTGTTGGACGGGAATGTACTGGTGCCGGTCCTCTTCTCCGAGGTGGTAAATCTGCATCCGGTGGCGATCATCGTCGCCATACTCGTCTTCGGCAGTTTGTGGGGGTTCTGGGGGATCTTTTTCGCCATCCCGTTGGCCACGGTTATCCAGTCGATCCTCAAGGCCTGGATGCGGCGCGTGGCGGATCAATCAAAGGATGTCCGAGGCCCGGTCGGCGAGTCTTGAACGTTCGCCCCGTTGCAGCGTGACGTGTCCCCAGTGGGGCCAGCCCTCGAAACGGCCCACTACATAGGTCAGCCCCGAGGTCGCCTCGGTGAGGTAGGGCGTGTCGATCTGGGCGATGTTGCCCAGGCAGACGACCTTGGTGCCGGGGCCGGCGCGGGTGATTAGGGCCTTCATCTGCTTGGCGGTCAGGTTTTGAGCCTCGTCGAGGATCAGGAACTTCTCCAGGAAGGTGCGCCCCCGCATGAAGCTCAGCGAGCGGACCTTGATCCGGGATTGGAGCAGTTCAGCGGTGGCCGCCTGCGCCCAGCCGCCACGGTGGCCGGGCTCGGTGAGGACTTCGAGGTTATCCATCAACGCCCCCATCCACGGCGTCATCTTCTCCTCTTCTGTCCCCGGCAGGTGGCCGATCTCCTCTCCGATCGCCACCGTCGCGCGGGTGGCGACAATCTCGCGGTAGCGCTGTTCGTCGAGCGTCTGGGCCAGGCCGGCGGCCAGGGTCAGCAGGGTTTTGCCGGTTCCGGCGGCACCGATCAGAGTGACCAAGTCGACATTGGGATCCATCAATAGGTGGAGGGCGAAGTTCTGCTCCCGGTTGCGGGCGTGGATGCCCCATACAGCCCGTCCACCGCGAAAGTCGGTCACCGGGGTTAAGCGCGCACGCCCCCGTTCCACGCCGCGGACCACCGCCTCGAACCCCTCGGCTTCATTGTAGAGGCAGAGGTTGGGCCACCAGGACGCGCCCTCCGGGAGTGCGGCCAGCCACCCCTCCGGGGTCGCCTGGAGACCGGCGACCACCTCGGGCGGGATCTCTTCCAGCCCGGTGGGCAGGAGGTCGATATCGTCGATGACGCGGTCGCTCTCAAAGTCCTCGGCGGTGAGTCCGGCGACCTGGGCGCGAATGCGCAGATTGATGTTCTTGGAGACGAGTACAACCCGGACCGCCGGGTGACGGTTGCCGATAGCGCGGGCGGTGGCCAGGATGGCACGGTCGCCTCGGCCGGGGGTCTCGGTCTCGAACCGCAGTTTGCCGCGGGGAGCGCCGGGATCGCCGGCGCCGCCGAGGGGAATGCCGTCGGCAAGGGCGCCGGGAGGGTGGCCGTGGAGCAGATCGTCGAGAAAGCGGCTCGCTTGGCGGGCGTTACGCGCCACCTCGGAGATACCCTGCTTGGCCGCGTCCAACTCCTCCAGTACCGCCGCCGGCAAACAGACGTCGTGCTCCTGAAAGCGGAACAGCGCGGTCGGATCGTGGATCAGTACCGAGGTGTCGAGGATGTAGATCCTCATCGCCAAGCGCCTACTTGAGTGGTTCCATGACCGCGTCGAGATTGATCTGGTCACAGAAGTCCATGAACTCGTCACGTAGCGTGGCGATATGGACACCAGCGGGCACGTCGATGGTCATTTGCACCGAGAACATCGGCGTGCCGGTATGGGCGGCGGCGTAGCTGGCCGTGGTCATGTCGCGAATATTGATCTCGCGGGTGGCGAAAAAGTTCGCCAGTTCGGCGACGATCCCAGGGTGGTCGAGGGAGACCACCTCTACAGTGTAGGGCAGGAGTTGCTCCCGTTCCTCTGCGCTCTCGGTGCGTTTAAGGTGGACCTGAAGTCCCATCCGCTTGGCGGTGTTGGGGAGCGCCGACTCCAGTTTCGCCAGCTCGTTCCAGCGGCCGGATATCAGCAGGAGAACAGCGAACTCCCCGCCGAGGACGGTCATCCGGCTGTCTTCAATGTTGCATCCGGTATCGCATACCGTGCGCGCCAGTTCGCGAACGATACCGGGGCGATCCTCGCCGAGAGCGGTGACGACCATCAAGTTACGCATGGACAGGGCTTGACTTTGTTCTTGAGAAACACGCCGCTCAGTCTACCATGCCACTGGCGCGACAGCGCCTTGAGTGAGTAAGATCTACGAACCGATGGCATTGCCCGGTTGGGTGGGAGCGGGTACATCCATACGGGGGCGTCGGCGGCATGGATGCCGCCGTCGAGCGTACAGGGATGTATTCACAGCGTCCCCCGTATGGATGTACCCGCTCCCACCCAACCGGGCAATGCCATCGGTTCGTAGGTTCTGTCTGCTTTTTGTGAATGGAGGGGGCGATGTTCCGCGGCAGTATGGTGGCCTTGGTCACCCCGATGAAGTCCCAGGACGGTATCCGTGACGCCGTGGATTACGAGGCGCTGGACCGGCTGGTTCAGTTTCATGTCGAGCAGGGCACCGACGCCATCGTCGCCGTCGGCACCACCGGTGAGTCCGCCACGCTCGACTACGACGAGCACCGCCAAGTCATGCAGCGCGTGGTCGATGCCGCGCGCGGCCGGATTCCGGTCATCGGCGGGACCGGGGCCAACTCGACCTGGGAGGCCATCGAGCTGACCCGCTCCGCGATGGAGGGGGGGTGCGACGCGGTTCTGCTGGTGGTCCCGTACTACAACAAGCCGACCCAGAACGGTCTGCTCCGCCACTTCACGGCGCTGGCCGAAGCGGTGCCGATCCCGCAGATCCTTTACAACATCCCGGGGCGCACCGGCTGTGACATGCTCCCGGAGACAGTGGACCGGTTGGCCGCCATCCCGAACATCGTCGGGATCAAGGAGGCGCACGGCACCGTGGACCGGGCGCGGGAGGTCATTGAGCGTTGCGGCGACCGGTTGGATGTCTACTCGGGGGACGACGGCAACGCCCGCGAGATGATCTACGCCGGCGCCAAGGGGGCCATTTCGGTAAGCGCCAACGTGGCTCCTTGGCATATGCAGAAGATGTGCGCCGCCGCGCTGGAGGGCGACCGGGCCCGCGCCGAAGAGCTGGATGCCTTGATGGCCCCGTTGCACAAGGCGCTCTTCCTGGAGACCAATCCCATTCCCGTCAAGTGGGCGGTGGAGCAACTGGGGCTTATCGAAGGCGGCATCCGGTTGCCGATGGTGCGCCTGGCCAGCGAGCACCACGAAGCGGTGCGCCAAGCAATGCGGCAAGTCGGCATTCTGTGATCCACCGAGTTCGTTTCGTGCCGCCGGTCTTCGGCTCCGCCCTCCGCAATGCGCGTCCGGCCGTCTGCGGGGCGGCGCTGTTGTTATTGGCGGCGTGCGCCACGGAGCCTCTGCACCGCGATGAGGTGGACTACCCCGAACACTTGAAAATCCCCCCCGATCTGGTGGGCGAGGTAACGCCCCCCGCCGGCCGGGAGCCGGCGGCGGATGAGGCGGCGGATGACCGTGAGGCGGCCACGCTGCCGGACAGCCCCGCCGATACCGTTCCCACGCGGGTCAGCCACGACGGCGGGCGGTGGGTGCTCGATCTCCCCTGGGCGCCGGATCAGGCCTGGGCGCGGGTGGGAGAGGCCATGGGACGGCTCGATTTTACGATTCTGGACCGGCGGCGGGACGACTTCTACTACGCTATCCGCTACGAGCCTTACGCCGATGAAGAGGTCCGTCAGCCCGGCTTTTTCCGCCGCCTGTTTACCGGTGCCCGGCGGGTCGATACCAGCCCGCGGCGGTTTCTGGTGTATCTCGAAGAGCACGGCCGGGGAACCAGGGTGACGGTGACCGAGGCCGGCGGGGAGCCGGCGCCGGAACGGGTCGCCGAGCGGTTGTTGACGCTACTCGACCGGCACTCGTATTAGCGGGTGGGGTGTCGCGGGCCGCGGGTCCGGTAACGGGAGTATGGATCGTCTCTATGCTGCGTATTGATGGAAAGCCCGCCTTATCAGAGTTCCGGCGCGACAAGCTGTTGGAATCCCTGGTCCGCGCCCGCCCCGATGTCCGGGACGTGGCTGCCCGCTACGTCCACTTCGTGGCCACCGGCCGGGCCCTGACCGCCGAAGAGCGGTCGGTCCTCGATGCGCTGCTCGATTACGGACCCGACCTGCCGGAGCCGTCGGTGGAGGGGCAGGAGTTTCTGGCCGTCCCCCGGCCGGGCACGGTCTCCCCGTGGTCGAGCAAGGCCACCGATATCGCGCACAACTGCGGCTTGACGGCGGTGGAGCGGATCGAGCGCGGCACGCTCTATACGGTCCAGAGCGGCGGCGGCCCGATCGACGGAGCGCCTTGGCGCGCCGTGGCGGCGGCGCTGCACGACCCCATGGTCGAAATCGTGCTGGCCGACGCGGAAGACGCGGAGGTGCTGTTCCGTGGCCGGGAGCCGGCGCCGGTGGAGGTGGTGGACCTGTTGGAGGGCGGCCGCGATGCCCTGGCGGCCGCGAACGCCAAGCTCGGTCTGGCCCTGGCCGACGACGAGATGGAGTACCTCCTCGAGAGCTATTGGGAGTTGGGGCGCAACCCGACGGACGTCGAGTTGATGATGTTCGCGCAGGCGAATTCCGAGCACTGCCGGCACAAGATCTTCAACGCCGACTGGATGATCGACGGCGCGCCCCGGAGCCACACGCTGTTCGCGATGATCCGCAATACCCACGCCCGCCGCCCCGACGGCGTCCTCTCGGCCTATCGGGATAATGCCGCCGTGGTCGAGGGGTATCACGCCCAACGGCTCCTGGTCGGGGCCGACGGCGGCTATCGTGAGTCCGCCGAGCCGGCCCACCTGGTGATGAAGGTGGAGACCCACAACCACCCCACCGCCATCGAGCCGTACGCCGGGGCCGCCACCGGAACCGGCGGCGAGATCCGCGACGAGGCCGCCACCGGGCGCGGCGCTCGTCCCAAGGCGGGCTTGGCTGGCTTCACCGTCTCCAATCTGCGGCTCCCCGGTTATCCGCAGCCGTGGGAGGGGCCGGAGTCGCGGCCGCGGCGCATCGCTTCGCCGCTCTCCATCATGCTCCACGGCCCCATCGGAGCGGCCCGGTACAACAACGAGTTCGGGCGTCCGGCGCTGGGGGGCTACTTCCGCACCCTGGAGATGGAGGTGCCCGGCCCCGGAGGCGGAACCGAGATCCGCGGGTACCACAAGCCGATTATGATCGCCGGCGGCATGGGTAATATCCGGTGCGGCCATGTGGAGAAGGCTCCGTTGCCGCCGGGAACCCCGGTGGTGGTGCTCGGCGGCCCCGCTCTGCTTATCGGCCTTGGAGGCGGCGCGGCGTCGTCGGTCAGTTCCGGGGAGAGTGACGAGGCGCTGGATCTCGCCTCGGTGCAGCGGGCCAACCCGGAGATGGAGCGCCGCGCCCAGGGGGTGCTGGACGCTTGCACCGCTTTGGGGGCGGGCGGCGCCGCCGGCAGTCCGATCCTCTCCATCCACGATGTCGGCGCCGGGGGGCTGTCCAACGCCGTACCGGAGATCCTCGACGACTCGGAGCGTGGCGGCCGGATCGAGCTGCGTACCGTACTCAGCGGCGATCAGGGCATGTCGCCGCTGGAGATCTGGTGTAACGAATCCCAGGAGCGGTATGTCGTCGCCGTCGACGCCGACCGGCTGAGCGAGTTCGAGGCGCTCTGCGCCCGCGAGCGTTGCCCCTACGCCGTGGTCGGCGAGGTCACCGAAGAGCGGCGGCTGGTGGTCGGGGACGGTCATTTCGATAACACGCCGGTCGATATCCCGATGGATCTGCTGTTGGGCAAGCCGCCCAAGATGCTCCGGGACGTGGAGCGGCGGGCCGTGCCGTCGCAGGAGACATCGCTGCCGGGTGTCACCGTGGAGGCGGCCCTTGAGCGAGTGCTGCGGTTGCCCGCGGTGGCCTCGAAGGAGTTCCTGGTGACCATCGGCGATCGCACCGTCACGGGGCTGGTCGCCCGCGATCAAATGGTCGGGCCGTGGCAGGTGCCGGTCGCCGACTGCGCGCTGACCCTTGCCGACTACGCCGGCTACACCGGTGAAGCGATGGCCATGGGGGAGCGGCCGGCGGCGGCGCTTCTCGATGCTCCGGCGTCGGGGCGGTTGGCCGTGGCCGAGGCCTTGACCAATCTGGCCGCGGCGCCGGTCGGCGGTATCCAGCGGGTCAATCTGTCGGCCAATTGGATGGCCGCCTGCGGCCATCCCGGCGAGGACGCCGCCCTCTACGACACGGTCAAGGCGGTGGGCATGGAGCTCTGTCCCGATCTCGGGGTGGCGATCCCGGTGGGCAAGGATTCGCTCTCGATGCGCACCGTGTGGTCGGAACGGGGCGGCGAGCGGTCGGTTACTTCGCCGGTCTCCTTGGTGGTCTCGGCCTTCGCCCCGGTGGAGGATGTCCGCCGCTCGGTCACGCCGATGCTGCAGGCCTACGCCGGCGACACCGTACTGTTGGCGGTGGATCTGGGCTGCGGCCGCAACCGGCTGGGCGGCTCCGCGCTGATGCAGGTATACGGCCGTCCGGGCGGTGCGCCGGCGGATCTCGACCGGCCCAAGGGCTTGGCGGCGCTCTTCGACACTGTGCAGGGGCTGATGGCGGAAGGGCGCCTGCTCGCCTACCACGACCGCTCCGACGGCGGGCTCCTGGTCACGCTGCTGGAGATGGCCTTCGCCGGACGGTGCGGTTTGGACGTCGATCTCGGGGTCCTGGCGGCCCGCTGCCCGCCGGGGGTCGATCCGCTGGTGGCGGCCGCCTTCTCGGAGGAGCCCGGCGCCGTTCTGCAGGTGGCCGCCGCCGACGCCGGCTTCGTGGAGGATCTGTTCCGTCTGGAGCGCGTGCGCCACGGAGACAGCGATTTTGCCACCGATATCCACCGGATCGGCACGATCCGCCACGACGACCGGATCGTCGTTCACGGTGGCGGGGAGGTGCTCCTCGATCGTTCCCGCCGGGAGCTTCAATGTATCTGGTCCGAAACGAGCCACCGCATGCAGAGGCTGCGCGATGAGCCGGGGTGCGCGGACGAGGCGTTCAACTCTATCCCGGGTGGTGACGATTCCGGCTTGGCGCCCTACTTGACCTTCGATCTGAACGAGGATGTGGCCGCGCCGTATGTCGGTACCGGCGCGCCGCCCCGGGTGGCGATACTGCGCGAACAGGGCGTGAACGGCCATGTCGAGATGGCGGCGGCCTTCCGGCGGGCCGGTTTCGAGGCCGTCGATGTGCATATGACCGATATCCTGGAGGGGCGCGACGATCTGCGCTCCTATCGGGGCTTGGCGGTCTGCGGCGGCTTCTCCTACGGCGACGTGTTGGGCGCGGGGGGCGGTTGGGCCAAGAGCGTCCTCTTCCACGCGCGGGCGCGGGAGTGCTTTCGGGATTTTTTCCATCGCGAGGAGACCTTCTCGCTCGGTGTCTGCAACGGCTGTCAGATGCTCGCCCATTTGCGGGATCTCATCCCCGGAGCGGAGGCGTGGCCGCGTTTCGTTGCCAACCGGTCGGAGCAGTTCGAGGGGCGGCTCTCGCTGGTGGAGGTGCTGGAGTCGCCGTCGGTGTTGCTGCGGGGTATGGCCGGCGCGCGCCTGCCGATCGCCGTGGCCCACGGCGAGGGTCGGGTGGAGTCCAGCAGCGGTGATTCCGCCGCCCACCCCGCCCTGCGCTACGTGGACGCCTACGGGCGCCCGGCGGAAACGTATCCGGCCAATCCGAACGGTTCGCCCGGCGGGTTGACCGGTTTTACGAGCCGTGACGGGCGGGCGACGATCATGATGCCGCACCCCGAACGCGTCTTCCGCACTGTGCAGCATTCGTGGGCGCCGCCGGAGTGGGGGGAGGATGGGCCGTGGCTGCGGCTGTTCCGGAACGCTCGGGAGTGGGTGGGCTAGGCTACGGTAACCGCCGCCCCGGGGCGAGCGGTTGCTTGTTGTGTTGAAGACGAATCAGGAGGTGCGTTGTGGCTGGTGGTGCTCAGATCCGTACCGTGGTCTTTCCCGTGGCCGGGCTCGGGACGCGCTTTTTGCCCGCCACCAAGGCGAGTCCCAAGGAGATGCTGCCGGTAGTGGATAAGCCGTTGATCCAGTACGCGGTGGAGGAGGCGGTGGCGGCGGGGGCGACCAATCTCGTCTTTATCACCGGGCGCACCAAGCGGGCTATCGAGGATCACTTCGACACTGCCTATGAGTTGGAGCACGAACTGGAGGAGAAAGGCAAGCACGCCCTGCTGGAGTTGGTGCGCGCCACCGTGCCGAAGGGCGTCAATTGTATTTACATCCGCCAGGGCGAGCCTTTGGGGTTGGGGCACGCGGTCCACTGCGCGCGGCCGGTCATCGGCCGGGAGCCGATCGGTGTGATCCTGGCGGACGATTTGATCGATGGAGAACGGGAGCCGGTGCTCAGCCAGATGGCCGCGGTCCACGGCGAGAGCGGCGGCTGTTCGGTGCTGGGTGTGGAGCGGGTTCCGCGGGATGAGACCGACCGTTACGGCGTAGTCAGCGGAGAGCCGGTCGCCGACGGCATCACCGAAGTGACGGGGATCGTGGAGAAGCCGGCGCCGGAACAGGCGCCTTCCAATCTGGCGGTGGTCGGGCGCTATATCCTGACGCCGGCCATTTTCGATCTGTTGGCCGAAACCGCCCCCGACCACCGGGGGGAGATTCAGCTCACCGACGCAATCGCCGCGCTTCTGCAGATGGAGCGGGTGGTGGCCTATGAGTTTAACGGGGTCCGTTACGATTGCGGCAATAAGCTCGGCTATCTGCAGGCCACCGTGGCGTATGGAATGCGGCATCCCGAGTTGGGCGAGCCTTTCAAGGCCTATCTGCGGGGGGTTGCCGGCGCCGGCCACTAACCTTTCTTTCGGTAGTTACTAACGTTACGGGAAGCATTGCCGGGGTGGGGATCCCGTGAAGGGACGCCGTGAATCCATCCCTGGAGGCTTGACGGTCGCCGTCCAGGCGACCGACACCCTTAACGGGATCCCCACCCCGGCAATGCTTCCCGTAACGTTGGCAACGGACGCCGCCGCGCTCAGGCGCTTCTCCGCCGGGGCCGGCCGGCAGCGGTCGAGGGCATCGGAAAGTTTTACTCTTGTGCCCGCCCGTAAGCCCTCCTTTTGTGTGAAACCCTTAAATATCATTCGCATACAATTATGGTGTGGTTATTGCAACATTCCGGAGCAATTGGGCCGGGCCGTGTTCTGTAGCCCCGGCATCCCAACGGTAACGCTGATTACTTTCATGTTGCCATCGACCCGGAACCTTGCATGGATTCAACGCATGTTGCGATGCACCGCCTGTTGTGGCTTGACCTTTCGAGCGTTTTCCGGTCGCCGCCGGCGGAAGCGCGCAAATGGCAGGTTGAAACGGCCGCCGATATTCCGGCGGCGGAGCCCCTGCTGGCGGGACGCCCCATACGGGTAGGGGTGTTTACGCTTACTGAGGGGAACCTCGCCATGCTGCCCCCGTTGGAGCGATTCATCGTGCGGCATTGGCCCATGGAGTGGATCGCCCTCGTCGAGCCCGGTCTACTTGAGAATGGGGCGGTGCGCGAACTGATTCGCCTCTGGTGCCACGACTTTCACACCCTTCCGTTGGATCGTCCCCGCTTGGAGGTCACCCTGGGCCACGCCTTCGGCATGGCCGGCCTGCGTACCGGGTCCGGTCCGGGGGATTCGCAAAACTCAAACATTCTGGTGGGTGACAGCCCGGCCATACGGGATCTAGTCCACATGGTTCCCAAAGTGGCCCGCGTGGCCGCGCCGGTATTGATTACCGGCGAGAGCGGCACGGGCAAGGAGTCGGTGGCCCGCGCCGTACACGACTTCTCCCCCCGCCAGGACGGGCCGTACCAAGTCGTGAACTGCGGCGCGGTGCCGGTCAATTTGGTCTCATCGGAACTCTTCGGCCATGAGCGGGGGGCGTTTACCGGCGCCCATCGCACGCGGTTGGGCCGTGTGCAGGCCGCCGACCGGGGGACGCTCTTCCTCGATGAGATCGGGGATCTGCCGCTTGAGGCGCAATCCTCGCTGCTCCGTTTTCTGGAGAACCGCACCGTGCAGCGCGTGGGCGGTGAACATGAGGAGGAGGTGAATGTGCGGGTCGTAGCGGCCACCCATCAGGATCTAGAGACGGCGGTCCGGGCGGGACGGTTCCGTGAAGATCTTCTCTACCGGCTCAATGTCCTCCACCTCCATTTACCGCCGTTGCGCGCCAGAAGCGGTGACGCCTTGATCCTGGCTCGGCACTTCTTCCGGGTCTTCGCCAGTGACCAGGCGGGCGGTGTCAAGGGGTTCAGCACCGCCGCGGTGGAGGCCATCCACCGTTATAGCTGGCCGGGCAATATCCGGGAGCTGATCAACCGGGTGCGCCGCGGGATGGTGCTGTGTGACAACCGCTACATCCTACCAAGGCATATGGGATTGGACGACTCGTCCAGCGATGGAGAGCCCTATCCGACCCTGGAGGATCTGCGTGCCGATGCTGAACGGCGGGGCATCAGGGCGGCGCTGTTGGCGTGTGACGGTAATGTCTCGGCGGCTGCGCGCCGCCTTGGGGTCTCCCGGGTGACCTTGTACCGGTTGGCTCGGAGTCACGGCATCCATGTGTCAGGCACGGGCTCTTCACGGAAACGGAAGGGTTCCGCGCCAGGCCCGAAAAGACCCGCTGATGAAGGGTGATACCGGATTCAGCGCGAACTTGAGCAGTGCTGGAGGTGAGTGATGGGCGCCGACGTCTCGTGCTACGAGTCTGGTTTCCGCCGTCTGTGGGCAGTGGTCGCCGCCGCGCCGCTCTTGACGATGACCGCCGTGGCGCAGGAGGCCCCGCCGCAGCCGGTGGGAGAGGCCCCGCCACCTCAAACCGAGGGTGAACCCGATGTGGCCGCCGTCTTCGAAGAGCGCGGCCTGCTCACGCCGAAGGGGCGGTGGGTGGTGGAGCCGTCGTTGAGCTATAGCCACAGCACCGCGACCACGGTGGCCATCGAAGGGTTCACGATCATCCCCGCCCTCGCGGTTGGTCTGATCGACATCACGGAGGTCCAGCGCGACACCGTGACCGCCGCCATCGCGGCGCGGCGCGGTATCACGGATCGGCTGGAGGTCGGCATCAAAGTGCCCTATGTCTGGCGCGAAGAGTCGGTGCGCAGCCGCGAGGTGCTCGATGGAAGCGAGATGGACGTGGTGTCACGCTCTGACGGCCACGGACTCGGAGATGTCGAGTTCAGTATCCATTTCCAGTTCAACCGGGCGGTGACCGGCTCGCCCTTCTTTATCGGTAATTTGCGCGTCAAGAGCCGCACGGGCACATCGCCCTTCGACGTGGAACGGCGCGATGTCATGGAGGACGGTCAACGTGTCGGCGTGGTGTATGAAGAGCAGCCCACCGGCTCCGGCTTTTGGGCGGCTCAGCCGAGCGTGACCATGATCTATCCCACGGAGCCGGCGGTACTGTACTGGAATATCAGTTACCTGTGGAATGTGGAGCGCGATCTTGGCGGCAACGAGGGCAGCATCGACCCCGGAAATGCGGTGGGAATGAGTCTCGGCATGGGGATCTCGTTGAACAACCGGACCTCGGTGAGTTTCGGCTACGATCATAATGTGGTCAACCGGACGCGGCGCGAGCACGATGTCGGGCTCGATCCGGTCTTTGAGCGGGTGCAGGTCGGAACATTCTTGTGGGGGTTGTCGCACCGGTTTTCGGCGCGCACCACGCTGAATTTCTCTCTGGGGATGGGGGTGACCTCGGCGGCTCCCGACATGCAACTCGGGGTGCGGTTGCCGATGCGTTTCTGACGGTGCGCCCCGGCAACCGGACGGGCGCGTGGGCGGAAGCCCTCTATCGCGCGCCCCCCGCGGTCCCGCCGCGGAACGCACTGATGGGCGTTTGGGGCTCAGGGGCTGCGCAGATGGTCGACCACCTGGGCGTCGAGCAGGCGCCGCGCCGTCGCGCGCGAGGTGTCGACGCCGGAGATGTCGATATTCATCAGGGTGTCGTGCAGGATGTGCTGTTCGTCGAGGCGGTTCTGGATGACGGTCGTCCAGCCGCCGCCGGTGAACCGGTCGACGGTGGCGCCGTCCAGACCGGTGCGGATCAGCACGCCGCCCAATTCGGCGCTCTCCCAGCCCGGGTTGGAGGGGTCCCGCAGAACGGTGTGCGCCACCGGTTCGCCGTTGACGGTGGTGAGCCGTTCTATACCGAGCGTGATCTCCAGGCCGTTCCGGTGGATCAAACCGCCCCGCTGGGTGGCGAGTTCGGCTTCGGGGACCGCGGCCCAATCGAGGTGCGCGAGTTCGTCCGCCGCCAGTGC
>SKJZ01000199.1 GCA_007121755.1 Halorhodospira sp.
TCTGAAGGCGAAGGAGGATGGCCATGATGCGACATAAAGACTACAGCGGCGTGGCTCTGCGCCCTTACGGTGTCAGGGGTCTGGTAAGTGGAGCGGTGGTGGCCGCCGTGGTTCTCGGCGGCTGCTCGTCGGCGCCGTCGGAGCCGGAGACGACCGCCTCGGGATTGCCCAACTGGATTGTCACGCCGTCGGTCGACGACGGGCTGGCCGCTACGGGCTGTGTCACCGCCTCGGACACCTTCCGTTTGGACAGCAACCGGGCGGACAACGCGGCGCGGGAACAGTTGGCGGCGACCCTCGGGGCCCAGGTGGAGTCTTATGTGGAGGACTACCAGCGGGCGATCGAGACTGAAGAGGAGGGGTTGACCACGGGAGCGGTGTTCGAGCAGATCACCCGCACGGTGGTGGACGAGAAGCTGGTCGGTTCGCGCCGGGTCATGGCGGACTATGTCGAAATGAATGGCGAGCGGCGTTTCTGCTCGTTGGTCGCCGTCGGCCAGGAAGACGTGACGGAGATGTTAAGGGCGGTCGCCGAGGCCGCCGAAATCGAACCCGACGCGTTCTCCAACGCCGAGATGCGCGAGCAGTTCATGAGCCAGGAGGCGTTGAACCGGCTGGATCAACAGGTGGGGAATTAAATGTTTGAAGGGCGTTGGCGGTACCTCCTCCGCGCGGCGGGGAGGTTGTCTGCCGTGGTTCTCGCGGTGTTGGTGGGCGGCTGCGCGGCGGTCAATCCGTTCGTCGACCGGGAGTCGGTCATGGATCTCCGGGACCGGGGACGGGACGAGGTCCGCGGCGCTGTCGGCGTCGAGTACGGGCACGGCATCGGTGAGACGCGGGAGGAGGCGCGCCGCGCCGCGGCCGGGGAGCTGGCCGAACAGCTGTTGACCTTCGTCCGCTCCGAGTTCCGCGAGCGCCAGACGGCGCTCCAGGCCGAGGGCGAGGTCGCGGTGGAGACTATGACCGAGGCGCGCATGGAGAGCGCCACCGACACTATGACCAATGTGGCGCTGGCGGGCGTCGAGACCGATGTCGAGCGCCAGGCGCGGGACGGTTGGTACGTCCGCGTGCGCCTGGACAGCGGGCGCATGGACGCGCTGCGCGAACGGGCGGCGAACCAGGCGCCGGCGTTGGCCGCCTTCGAGAGCGTGGCGGCGTTGCCGGAATCCGCCGCGGGAGGGCGGTTACACGCCGCGTTGCGCGGTTTGGTCGATATGGACCGGACCGGTGTCGGCGATGAAGCGGTCTACCATCCGGATACCGGGCGGACTACTTTCCGTAGTTTCTTTGAGGAGAGTGTCGGTGACAGCGTCGCCGCGATACGCGCGGTGCCTTTGGTGGACGGTGGCCGGGCGCGGTTCGTCGTGGTCCATCGCGAGTCGTTGGCCCCCCAGCGGGGCGTCGCGCTGCGGGTGGGGGACGCCTACTTGCGGAGCAACGCCGAGGGCGTGACTGAAAGCGTCGCCGTCACCGACTTGGGAGACGAAGCCGATGTCTACATCCTGGGCTACGCCGAGGCGGTGGGCGACGGCGCTCCCGGCGAGGCGTGGCGGTATCCGGACCGTGGCCTGCTGCACAGCACCACCTTGTACCCCGGCGAGTGGGTGGACCGGACGCCGTTACTGCTCGTCCACACCGAGCCGGCGGAGGCGGTGGTCGATGTGGCCGGCGTCTACCGCGGCAGCCCCGCCCGCTTCCGCGTGGAGCCGGGCCGGAGTTACGACCTGATTATCGAGGACGGTGAGGATCATCAGGGGTATAGGGAGCGAGTGGAGATCCCGGAGGGCGCCCCCTTCGTCTACCGGTCGGTGCGGCTGACCGATCGCCGTTTCGGCGTTCTCTCCCTGCGGGCCGAGGGCCGTCACAGCCGCTTCTTTCTCGACGGCCCCGGCGGGAGGCAGCAGGTGGACGGCAACTCGGTCGATCTGCGAACGGATGTCGGGCGGTACACCGTCCAGGTCTACCGCGACGGCCGCGACGACTACCAGATTATTCGTGACGAGGTGACGGTGGCCGAGGGCGAGCGGGTGGAGCGGGACTATGTGGCGCCGCGCTACCGCCGCCCGTATGCCCGGGGGTTCCGGATGGGGTTGGCCGTGGGGCGGATCGGCGGCGGCCTGGAGGACGAGTACGAACTGCCGGCGTCGGGCGGCGGCGACTCGGACTACGGCGCCTTCCGCGACGCCCACGATGTCAGTCAACCGGCGGTCGGGCTCGACCTGATCGGCCAGTATCAGCGCTTCTTCAGCGCCGCTGCAGTGGGTTGGACGGTCCAGGGCGAGGCCGGCCTGCGCGCTCGCACGATCGATACCGACGGCGGCGATCTCGATCTGACCGCCTTCCACGCGGCGGCCGGCTTCGGTCCGTGGCGGCCGGTGGGGGAAGGCGGTATCTGGTTGACCGCCAATTACGCGCTGGAATCCGCGCGGTGGCGGGGAGATGTCCGTGATGAGTGGGGCCTGCCCGACAGCCAGGTGACCAACCACTATCCGTATCTGGAACTCGGCTTCGCTACCGGCTTCTTCTTCGCTGCGCTGCGGGGCGGGGTCGACACCGTGGCGCCGCATTTGATGATCGGTTTCGGGATCGTGGACACCGAACGGGGGTACGAGCATCGGCGCGCGACCCACGCCGTGGAAGGAGAGCATTACTGAACGGGTGGACCGTGTGCAGGCGCGGTCAAATACCTCGCCGTACCAAGGAGATTGCCCATGACGAAAAAGCGTGTTTATGGAGCTGGCGTATGGATCGCCGTATCGATTTGCGGGGCGACGCCTCTTTACGCCGATCAACTGGTGGCGCCACCGCCGCCGGAAGCGGTTGCCGCAGAGCGAGCCGTGTCCACGGTGCCGGAAGACGTATTATTTTCCCGCACCTTCTATACGAAGCGGGATCTTGACGAAGTGTTGGCCTTCTACGAGGCGGAGATCGGCGGAATGGAGCCGGTGGCCGACACGGCCCCGGAAACCGGAGAGGTTTATCGCGGCGTGGCAAAAGAGGTAACGGTTCGTTCCCGCGTATCGAAGGGTTATCAACCGCCGCCGAGTGAGTTGGGGGTAATCGTTACTGTCCGCGGCAGGCCCACTCATGTTGCCGGTTGCGGCCGGGAGGTCAAGAAGCACCTTACGGGGGCGCAACAGACGGCGGAAACCGTCAGTCCGGATGACGTGGAGGCGCTGTGCGATCGGTACCGCCATCAGGAGTACAGTTACTTCGATACCGATGTCAGTGCACTCTTTTCGGAGTACAGACGACGGGCCACGGGGCGCTACGGAGCGACCGCGGAGACCACGCGCGAGCATGGGGAGCACGGCGCCGCGGTGCAGCAGGCATTGCAGGAGGCCGGCGTGATCGATGAGAGCGGCGAAATGGATATGGACGCCGCTGTCGAGGCCGCGATGTCCGGGAGGCTGGGCGGCGCGGCGGAGGCCGGCGCCGCCATGCGCGAATCGGGCAGGCGGGCTGCGGGCGAGGCACAAGTGAGCCCGGAGCACGTCTGGCAAATTTGGCGCGACTACTTGGAGGAGCTCGATACCCATGCCTATCCGGTGAAGGTGACCATTCATAGCCACCCCAGCGAATGGGATGGCTACGACTACCGCCGGGGCGAGGTGCTGCGGGCGCGGTAGGCCGCTCCACGTTCACTTACGGGCAGCCGGTTGCAACTGGTGGTAGCATGTGGCCGTTCAGTCGTGCTGTCGTGGATTTGTGTAGGAGTGGACGGAATGGATACTTCGGGAATCGTCGGCGAGGCCCCGGAGCTGGGGGCGGTTCTCAGGGCCGCGCGTTTGGTGGCCGCCACCGATGCCACGGTGCTCATCCAGGGGGAGAGCGGCAGCGGTAAGGAGCTGCTTGCCGGCACGGTCCACGCCCACAGCCGGCGGGCCGCCGGACCGTTTGTTACCGTGAACTGCGCCGCGTTGCCGGAGGGGTTGGCCGAGTCGGAGCTGTTCGGCCACCGCCGTGGCGCGTTTACCGGCGCCGTGAGCGACCAGACCGGGTTGGTCGAGGCGGCCGACGGGGGCACCCTCTTCCTCGATGAGGTCGGCGAACTCAATCCCTCCGTGCAGGCCAAGGTGCTCCGTTTCCTGGAGAGCGCTGAGTGCCGCCCCGTCGGGGCGGGGCGGGCGCGCCGGGTCGATGTGCGGGTGGTGGCCGCCACCAACCGGGATCTCTATGCCGAGTCTCAGGCCGGCGGTTTTCGCTCCGACCTCTACTACCGGCTTCACGTGATCCCGCTGGAATTGCCTCCGCTGCGCGAGCGCCAAGGCGATGTGCCGGTTCTGCTCAAACACTTCCTGACCTCGATGGCGCAGCGTCACGGCGTCGAGCCGCCGCGTCCGGCGGACGCAGCCGTGCGGATGCTGGAGGCCCACTGTTGGCCCGGCAACGTCCGGGAGTTGCGCAACCTCTGCGAACGGTTGGTGGTGTTGTGTCCGGGCCGGGAGATCCGGCCGGAGGATCTCCCGCCTGAGATCGGCGCTGCCCCGCCGGCAGCCGCGGGTACGCTCTTCCGGCTGCCGAGCCAGGGTGTCCGG
Organism: Halorhodospira sp.; assembly: GCA_007121755.1. GTDB lineage: Bacteria > Pseudomonadota > Gammaproteobacteria > Nitrococcales > Halorhodospiraceae > SKYL01. The sequence continues at coordinate 4,539 of SKJZ01000199.1, forward strand.
TTGGTGGAGTTGGAAGCGGAGTTGATGCGGCAGGCGCTGGAGCGCACCCAGGGTAACCGCAGCCGGGCTGCGGAGCTGCTTGGTCTCACTCGAGATACCTTTCTCTATCGCATGAAGAAGCACACCATCGCCTGATCGGCCTGCCCTGCTCTGACTTGCGGCATGATTCATAACGGGCGCGGGCGGCGGGTGGCTCCATCCGCCCGCCGCCGGTCCCGGGACATCCCTGTCCGGCGAGGAGGCACCCCAGCCCGGAACCGTCGAGGCAGTGCGGTTCCGGTGGAATCCGAGGCGCTTGTCTCTCACCAAGATATATAGCAAAAGCGGTGCCACTTTGCCGGGCGGGTAGCCGTGCGGCGGCGGCGTATCGCGGGACGCGGCTGGGCGCGGCTCGCCCGGCGGGAAGACCTTGATTAGCGCGCGCCCGGTGTGTGGGATGAACGGTGGTGGTGGGTCAAATCGCGCAGCAGTGTGTCATATTGCGCAGTGGTGAGCGCTGCGAGCGGAGGGAGGCCGGACGGGGGCCACCTGCAAGTCGTGGTAGCCCCGTCCGGTAACAGTTGGATCAGTGGTGATGGTGGTGGCCGTGGCTGCCGCCTTCCATCCGCTCTCCGCTCACTACCGGAAAGCGCACCGGCGTCTGTGTGCCGTCCTCGAAGATCAGGGTGACTTCCACCTCATCCCCCTCGGCGAGTTTGCGCTGCGGTCCGACCAGCATCAGGTGGAGCCCGCCCGGCTCGAAGGAGACGGCTTCGCCCGCCGGAA